>CAXUCQ010000452.1:0-3048 GCA_964249295.1 uncultured Armatimonadales bacterium
GCCGCAGGCGGCGGGGGCCTCGACCCTGGGGGGGGTCATGTCCGCCCAGCCGCCGACACAGCCGGGGCAAAGGGCGAGGACGCACGGGCGGGCCTCGGCCAGAAAAGGAGAACGGCGAGGAAGACGGCGATGATGGCGATGACAACGCCGAGCGCCATCAGTGCGCCGCTGGGCCTCCCATGACGATGCCCGTGCTCTTTTTTTGCCTTCGGTGGTGCCTCCCAAACAACGACTCTGGAGCCATTCCAGGGCGCCTGTGACACCATGAAAGGTCCGCCCCCGCTTGGGGCGCCCCACAGTGTATCACAGTTTCACATCCCCTGTCAACAACCAGCGGACCCACTTCTGGCGCCATAAAGCGCGGGAGTCGCACGGCGCCGACCCCGCCGCCCCCGGCACAGGCGCGCGTCGGCCCGTCGCGGGCGGCCCGGCGACACGCTCAGGGCGCGCTGCTCGCCCTGACGATCAGCGGCGTCGGCAGCTCCACGGACAGCGGCGGCGCGTGGCGGTTCCTGATGCGGCGCATCAGCAGCTCCACGGCCCTGGTGCCGATCTCCTCGTAGGGCTGCGCCACCGTCGTCAGGCCGATGCCGTTGGGCAGCGTCGGGACGATGTTGTCGAAGCCCGTCAGCGCCACGTCGCCGGGGACCGAAAGGCCCAGAAACTCGAGCCGCGCCGCGAGGCTGACCGCCATGTAGTCGGTGAAGCACGCCGCCGCCGTCGGCCGCTGCCCTTCCGGCAGGCGGAAGACGGCGTCCACGAGGGTCCAGGAGCGGTCATCGCCGTCGCCGTAGGACGGCACGTGCAGGATCATCTCCGACACGCCGTCCGCGTCCGCGCCCCGCATCGCGTCCAGGTACCCCTCGGCCCGGTCCTGGACGGACCGGATCGGCTCGCTGCGCGTCACATAGGCGATCCGGCGGTGTCCCTGGGCGATCAGGTGCTCGGTGACGCCGAACAGCGCGTCGTGGTTCTCGATGCCCACGAAATCGACATTGACGCCGGGGATGCGCCGGTCGAGCAGCACGAGCGGGACGCTGCGGCTGACCTCCCGCACCAGTTCGCTGTTGCGGCGGTAGGCATACGGGTAGAACAGCGCCCCGCCGAAGCCCTGGTCCCGGACGTAGCGGAGGTGTTCGGCCTCCCGCGCCGCGTTGTCCTCCTCCGTCCCGATCCGGCCCCCCAGGTCCAGAAACACCGCGTGGCACCCGGCCCGCGTCAGCGACTGATTCATGCCCCAGAAGATGCGCTGCTGCGACGTGCCGGCGTGCTCCAGCGGCCCGCCGCCGTGCCACATGAGCAGGGCGACCAGGTTCGACGCCGAAATGCGGGAGGCCGCCCTGCGCCCGATGCGCTCGGTCGCCCTGGGGGCGGCCTGCTCCGCCTCCTCCGGGGGCGACGGGACCACCGTCGGGCGGCAGTTGGGCCGCTGGAAGACCAGCCCCTCCTGGACGAGTTGATCGATGGCGTTCCGCACGGAGCGCCGGTGGACGCGCAGGTCTTCGGCCAAAGCCCTCTCCGTGGGGAGCAGGTCCCCGGCGCTGTACACTCCAGACCGGATGCGGTCGGACAGAATGCCGGCCACGCGGTCCGAGGCCCGGAGACGCGAGGCGCTGCCTGACGGAACCGGGGGTTCGGACGGATCGAGTATCAGCGGGTTGACTGTCATAGGGTTGCCTCGGAGAACAATGGTCGGCCCTCGCACCGTCATTATACCGAACATTCGGGATTATACCGAACATTCGGGCCATACGCTCAATCGCCGTTCGGCGGCGCCGCCGAACGGCGCTGGGCCGCTTCGGCGGCAGAACCGGCGCCAAACCCACGGGCCGATCGAGTACCAGAACTGTTGACAAGCCGGGCGGGCCGTGACGGAACGGACCCATATCCGGCCCTTATCGGCAGACCCGGCCCGGATGGAGCCGTAGCCCTCTGGAGATCGGACGGCGATTGAAGTCGCTCGTCCACATCCGCTCACCCCCTCGCCCTCCGCGGAACGCCACTGAAATAGTAAAGCCGGGGGCGGGATCGACCGATACTAAGTTGAACACGACTGAGCGTCAATCCCTCCAAAAAGGACACCGCCGGACTATGATGGACATCGAAGACCTGCTGCAGCAGACCGTCGCCGCCAAGGCGTCCGACCTGCACCTGACCGTCGGCGCCCCGCCGACCGTGCGCCTGCACGGCGAGATGCACCGACTCGGCCAGCCCGAACTGACGCGCGACGCGCTGCGGGCGATGCTGCTGGGCTTGCTGAGCGGGGGGCAGCAGAACCGATTCGAGGAGAGCCGAGACCTCGACTTCAGCATCGAGATCCCCCAGTTGGCCCGCTTCCGCTGCAACTACTTCGTCGGGCGGCGCGGCGAGGGCGCCGTGTTCCGCGTCATCCCCACCGAGATCAAGTCGATGGAGGAACTCGGCCTGCCCGCCGTCGTCGGCCAGCTCGCCCGCGAGGAGCGCGGGCTGGTGCTCGTGACGGGGCCGACCGGGTCCGGCAAGTCCACGACTCTGGCCGCCATGGTCGACATGATCAACCGCGAGCGCAGCGCGCACATCCTGACCATCGAGGACCCCATCGAGTTCGTCCACCCGCACAAGCAGTGCCTGGTCAACCAGCGCGAGGTCAAGGTCCACACCGAGACGTTCTCGAGCGCCCTGCGGGCCGCCCTGCGCGAAGACCCGGACGTCATCCTGGTCGGCGAGATGCGCGACTTAGAGACGATCTCCTTGGCCGTCTCCGCCGCCGAGACCGGGCATCTCGTCTTCGGCACGCTGCACACGTCCAGCGCCCACCAGACCGTCGACCGCATTATCGACGTCTTCCCGCCCCACCAGCAGTCACAGATCCGCACCCAACTGTCCGAGTCGCTCATGGGCGTCGTCGCCCAGACCCTGATGCCCAAGGTCGGCGGCGGGCGGGTCGCCGCGCTGGAGATCATGACCAGCACCGCCGCCGTCAAGAACCTCATCCGCGAGGGCAAGACGTTCCAACTGCCGTCCATCATCGAGACCAACACCAACCTGGGCATGCAGACATTAGGGCAG
>CAXUCQ010000453.1:0-3046 GCA_964249295.1 uncultured Armatimonadales bacterium
GGCCTGCACGCCAGGCGGCAGCGTCCGCCGCCACGCTTCGGCGAGCGCGGCGACGGACGACCGCACCGGCGGCGGCAGGGGGATGGCGAAGAAGTGGTTCACAATCAGGTTTCCGGGTCCACGGCGGCCGCGAACTGCGGGTCGTCGGGGCGAATCAGGGAGCGGCGGACGAGGGCGAGGGCGGCCTGGGCGGCGCGGGCGGCGATGTCGGCGCGGCGTCCGAGGAACTGGTGGTGTTCGGAGATCGCGCCGCCGTCCCAGGCCAGGCCGATGTGGACCGTCCCGACGGGCTTTTCGGCGCTGCCGCCGCCGGGGCCGGCGATGCCGGTCACGCCGACGCCGAGATCGGCGCGTCCCGCCTTCCGCGCGCCGGCGGCCATGGCGCGGGCGACCTCGGGGCTGACGGCGCCGACGCGGGCGATGAGTCCGGCGGGGACGCCGAGGAACTCGGTCTTGGCCTCGTTGGAGTAGGTGACGAGGCTCAGGCCGAAGACGCGGGAGGCGTCGGGGACGTCGGTGATTCGTTTGGCGATCAGGCCGCCGCTGCACGACTCGGCGGCGGCGACGGTCTTGCCCTGCGACTCGAGCAGACGAACGACGGCGTACTCCAAGGTTTCGGCGTCGACGCCGTAGATCACGTCGCCCAGCCGCTCGCGGATCTGCGCCTCGACGGGGGCGATCAGGGCGTCGGCCTCGGACGGGGAGCCGGCGCGGGCGGTCACGCGCAGGTGCACCTCGCCGGTCTTGGCGTAGGGGGCGACGCTGGGGTTGTCGGCCAGCATCAGGTCGCGCACGCGCTCCTCGACGAGCGACTCGCCCAGACCGATGACTCGCAGGGTCCGGGACTGGATGACGAGCCGCTCGCCCGCCGTCCGCTCACGCAGGTACGGCTCCACGGTCTGCTCGCACATGGGGATCAGTTCGTTGGGCGGTCCGGGCAGGCAGATGGCGATCTTGCCGTCCTTGTCGAAGAGCGCGCCGAGGGCGGTGCCGTTGGGGTTGGGGATGCCGCGCCCGTGCCGCGGGACGAGGGCCTGTTTGACGACGCTCTCGGGGGGCCGCGACACGCCCATCTTGGCGTAGCGGTCGCGGAGCCACTGCGAGTGGGCGGTGTCCTCCACGAAGCCGTCGCCCAGCACCTCGGCGACCATCTCTTTGGTCAGGTCATCCATGGTCGGCCCGAGGCCGCCGACGGTGAGGACGAGGTCGGCGCGGGAGAGGGCCAGCCGGATGGCGTCTTTCATGCGCCCGGCGTTGTCGCCGACGGTGCTGCGGAGGTGGATGGTGATGCCGAGCCGGGACAGCATCTGGGCGAGGAACACGGCGTCGGTGTCCACGGTCTGCCCGAGCAGCAGTTCGGTGCCGACGGAGATGGTTTCTGCGATCATGGGTCACTCGGTTTCTAGGGGCGTATCTTAAAGAAACGCCTCGTGCTGCGGGCGCAGGTCAATAATCTTGTTGCCCTTGCTCGCGTTGCAGCTGCGGCACATGGGCTGCAGGTTGTCGATGTCATTCGTGCCTCCCCGCGAGATGGGAACGATGTGATCCACGGTCAGCTTCACCTTGCGGCGGCACAGGAGGCAGATGCTGCCATAGCGGGCGCAGAGAGCTTCCCATTCTTCGGGGGTGTAGCTGCCGCCGTTGCTGAGGAGGCGGGAGCGGCGCTCGTGGAACTTGGCGATGTATTTTTCCGGGTTGGCGGCGTACTCCTGAGCGTAGCGCGCCCGCTCCTGCGCGCGTCTCAGTTCCTGGTGGGCCTGGTAGTGTTCGGCGCGGTAGGGCTTGAGTCGCTCGGCGTTGCGGGCGTTCCACGCTCGTTGCGGCGCCGGCAATCGCTCCCGGTTCTGCTCCCGATATGCTTTCGTGGCGGCGGCGCGACAGTCCCGGCACCGGCTCGACAGATGACGGATCGGGGAACGCGGTTTGTCGGGCATGAAGTCGACCACGGGCCTTACGCGCCCGCAGCCAGGGCAGATCCGACGTGTGACGTAACCTTTCAAAACATCTTCCATCAAACTCGCCATGCTGTCCTGTTCCTTTCGACACTGTGACTTCAGGGCGAGCGCCCCGAACTTATTCGTCGCCGAATAGGACTCACTTGCCTGCAATGCGAACGCATGATTCATCGGACCCTCCGGCCCGGCACCTGAAGGCGCGTACAGCACCTGTGAATCATCCGTTCGGTTGATGCACAAATGAATCCCATTCGTCGACGAATGATTTGGGCGTGTTTCACTCCATCGCGTTGAGCTTGCCCAAAAAATCTTCGATCTCCTCATCCGTGGAGAACTCGATCGTGAGGGTCCCGCGCCCCGAACGGCCCGGCTTGAGTTCAATCCTCATGCCCAGAGCCGTTCGGAACTGATCCTCCAGCGCCTGCCAGTGGACATCCTTGCTCTTGGAGCGCGAGGGGCGAGAGGAAGAAACAGGATTGGCCGCAATCTCACGCTCCACGAGTATTCGGGTCTGACGCACATTCAGACTGTCCGCGATCACCTGACGCCAGAGGGACAGTATACGGGCGGGGTCGTTCAGCGACAGCAGAAACTTGCCGTGTTCCTGCGTGATGTGGCCGGCGGCGATGCTGTCCTGCACCTCATTCGGCAGTCGCAGGAGACTCAACGCATTGGCAACGGTCGGCTGGGCCTTGCCGATCTGCCGCGCGAGTTCCGTCTGCGTCAGGTGGAACTGTGTCAGGAGCTGCTGGTAGCCGCGCGCCGCTTCCATCGCGTTCAGGTCCTCGCGCTGGATGTTCTCGATCAGGGCAACGACAAGTGAGTCTTCGTCACTCATGTCGCGCACGATGGCGGGGATGCGGGTCAGGCCCGCTTTCTCGGCGGCGCGGAAGCGGCGCTCGCCGGCGATGAGTTCGTAGCGGCCCCGGCCCGACGCGCGGACCAGGACCGGCTGCAGGACGCCGTGGGCGGCGACCGAAGCGGCGAGGTCTTCCAGGGCGGCGTCGTCGAAGGCCGTGCGCGGCTGGAACGCGTTGGGCGTGATGGCCGCCATCGGCGCGCCCACCGGCGCCCTGCTCTACCTGGACGGC
>CAXUCQ010000454.1:0-3043 GCA_964249295.1 uncultured Armatimonadales bacterium
CTCCCTCGCCGGGAGAAGAACCCGCGTCGGCGCGGCCGGCCCCTCGAACTCGCCCAGACGAGAAGCCGCACACGCCGCTATGCAAAATGTCCTGGTCGTCACCCCCGCCAAAACCGCCGGCCCCGCCGCGCCGCTCGTCGCCGCCTTGCGCGCGGACGGCTACGCCGCGTCCTGCCGTGTGCTGGACGACAACGACGGCGTGGACATCCTGTCCGACGTCTTCGGGGGCCGGCCCCCCGACCTGGTGGTCGCCGACCTGTCGGCGGCGGAGGACTGCCTGCCGCTCAGGCACCTGCGCCGCCTGCTTTCGCAGACCTGGGGCGAGGACGCGCCCCCGCCGCCGTGCCTGGCCCTGTTCCACGCGCGCCACGTTTCTCTGCCGGACTGGCCCGCCTACACCGACGATTTCCTGCTGCCGCCCTATGCCCCGCGCGAGCTGCTCGCCCGCGTCGCCCTGCTGCTGTTCCGGCGCCGCCACGTCCGCACCGACGACACGCTGACGTTCGCCGACATCGTCATCGACCTGGCCGACGGCGGCGTGCGGCGTCACGACACCCCCGCGCCCCTGCCGCTGACCCCGCGCGAGTACGACCTGCTGCGCTTCCTGGTGACGCACAAGGGGAAGTTTTTCGCGCGCGATCGCCTGCTCGACCTGGTGTGGGGCGTGGGCTTCGAGGGCGGGGAGCGCACCGTGGACATCCACGTCCGCCGCCTGCGGGCCAAGCTGCCGCCGGGCGTCGCCGCGCGTCTCGAGACCCGCCGGGGCATCGGCTACGGACTGCGCGTGGCCGACTAAGTGATGCCCGCCAGGTCCTCGGGGGTGTCCGCGTCGCGCAGACACGCACAAACCTCCGGCGGCGCGTCGATGAGTGCAAACGCCCCTGCGTCCAGCAGCGCCAGCAGCGAGCGCCGCCCGGACGCCCGTTGACGCCGCGCCAGGGCCAGGCACCCCGGCGCGTACAGCGCGAACAGCGGCTCCCGCCGGCCTTCGTTGACCGCGACCAGGCCGTCCCCGGACGAGGCTCGCGCCGCGCCCTCGCGCAACAGCCACGTTAGGGCGTCCGACGTCAGGCGCGGCAGGTCGCAGGCGACCAGCAGCACGGTGCGGCCTGCGGCGTGTTCCAGCGCGGTCTCCAGCCCGCCCAGCGGACCCTGGCCAGGCGCGTCATCCCGCAGGAACAGCACATCCGGCAACGGCCAGCCGTCGGGACGCGCCCGCCCCACGACCATGACCGACGGGCAGACTTCCCTCGCCACCCGCGCGGTCCGTTCCAGCAGCGTTTCCCTGCCGATCGCAATCTGCGCCTTGTCGCGCCCCATCCGGCGGCTTTCGCCCCCGGCCAGAATGGCGATTGTGAGACTCACAAGAGGCCGTCCTACAGCCCCGTGCCGGGCGTGCCGCCGTTGAGGATCACGGGCGGCTCGACCACGCCGGATGCTTTCTGGGCGGCGTGCTGGCGGCGCACGTCGTCCAGGACGCCGGGCGCGGCGTGGGGCGGCTGGGCGGGGGCGCCGAACGCCGCCGTGAACGTGGGCCAGAACTGGTCGATGTTGTGGGACAGGTCGAAGACCATCACGCCCTGGGTGGACGCCGCCGCGCCCTGCAGGGCGCGGGCGAGCAGTTCGGGGTGGTGGTTGAACTGGTCCAGCGAGATGCCCGCGTAGACCCAGGTCTGGTCGTTGGCGGCGCGGTTGGAGAACTGGCCGGCGGCCTCGACGCTGCTGCCGGGCGCCTGCCCGGCGGCGACGGCGTCGGCGACGGTCCCCGCCGGGTAGTAGCAGCCCGTGGTCTCCCAGTCCAGCAGGCCCGCGTAGCCCGTCTGCTGGTAGGTCGGGGTCAGGAAGCGCAGGCCGGCGCTGAAGTCCGGCGCGGCCCAGTTGGGGCCGAGCGGGGGGTAGTCGGGGTACCACGAGCCGACATAGGTAGCGACCGTCGCCGCAGGCCGTATCGCCTTGACGGCGCTGACGGCGGCGGCCAGCCAGTTGCGCAGGGTCAGGGCGCGGAACTGCAGCCAGGCGTCGTAGAACGGGCCGGGCTGGACGGTGCGGGTGAGCGCGGGGTAGACCACGTTGTAGTGGAACACGTCGTCGGGCCATTTGATCGGGTGGCCTAGATATTGCTCGAACTGCGCCTGGGTGATGGGGCTGAAGTCGGCGTTGAGGCCGGCGTAGCGCAGGCGGTCGTCGAAGATGACGCCGTCCACGGCGTAGCCGCGGACGACCTCGGTGACGATGTTGAGCATACGCGTCTGCACGTCCGGGTTGTTGGGGTTCATCATCAGCGGGACCTGCTGCTCGGGGCGCTGGCTGCTGGGGACGAACTGGGCGGCGCTTTGCAGCGTCAGGGTCGCGCCCAGGGTCGCGTACTGGCGCAAATAGTTGGCGGCGGGGCCGACGCCGACCAGGGCGCTGCCGCCGGGCGGGACGGCGGCGCCGACCGTGCCGAGCGATGCGCCGTCGACCAGGGCGACCACGCGCATGTTCGCGTCGAGCAGGGCGACGAGCGCGCCCGGCAGGGGCTTGCCGATGCGCGCGACGTCCGTATAGGCCGTGATCTGCTCGGGGGCGCGCGGCAGGGTGTTGGCGCGGTCCGAGAGCGAGTAGGGCGGCGCTCCGGGGGCGTCCGAGGTCAGCGAGAGGCTCGGCTCGTAAAGGACGCTCTGCCACTCGGGGTGCTGGTAGCCGATGCCGATGTGAAAGTCTCGATGTCCCTCGCCTGCGTCGTCATCACGGCTAATGGGTCGAACGCGGGGGGCAGCAGACGGCCTTTCCACGTCGTCAGCTTCGGCTCGTACCGGCTGGGGTAGAGCGTGAAGCCGACAATAGGTTTGACGTCGAACACGACCGTGTTGAACCCCGCCGCTTTGACCTGGGCCATCAGGGCCGTGATCTTGTCGGCGGTGTTGACGCGGTCGACGTTGGCCGTGCCGTCGATCCACAGGATGCGGGCCTGCAAGTTCTTGGCCCGCGCGGTCTGCTGGGCGATGCCGTAGCCGTCGTGCGCGTCATCGAGCGGGATGGGGGGCAGCCCCCTGAACGGCAC
>CAXUCQ010000455.1:0-3037 GCA_964249295.1 uncultured Armatimonadales bacterium
GTAGGGAGAAGGTGGAAGCGCCATGAGGTGCGGAGGGCATGAGGCGCCCGCCGCATCTACTCGAGACTAGAAATTGTACTGGTGTACTAAAGTCGGGTTGCTCGCCGGTGCGCCGTAGGGACAGGTGGCCGACACGCCGATCGTATTGAACGTGTAGGTGTAACCCGTGACCGAAGAATGTGTCGGGCAAGTGGGCTGCGGCCCGTGGATGTAGTTGGAAAGATCCGTCCAGAGGAACACATGGGGCGAGTTCATAGGAAGTTGGTTGTCCAGTGCGTACTCCTCCTTTGCCCCGCTGATGCGTTTCAGGTTGGCGATGCAGGACCGCGCCTGTCCGCTGTCACGCGCCGTGATCATCGCCGGCATGGCGATGTTCAGAAGCACGGCGAGGATGCAGACCACGATCATGATCTCGACAAGCGTAAAGCCGCCCCGTGCCTGCCGAGCCGCCGTGCGGCGGTGATGGTCACGGGAGCGAAAGCGTGGGTGTGTCATGGGGATCGCAGCTTTCTTTCTTCGGTGTCACGGACCGTCTCCGCCATCAAAGAGGCGTGATTGGCTTGATTATCGGTCTATGCGGCAGCAAACTAGAGATGAGCGGCGGCCCCGTCAGGATGCTGTTTTTTCGCTGAACTCCGGTGGCAGGAAGGACTGCGCGGCTGGCCGGAACTTGTCATGAACGCTCTCCTGATCATCAACCCCGTCGCCGGACAGGGACGGACACAGACAGCCCTCTCTACACTGCAGCAAGCGCTCGCCCCGTCCGTCCGTGAGACTGTCATAACGAGCACGACCGGGGATGCGGAGGCCGCCGCGCGCCGCGCCGCGCGGGGAACGGACTTCGACGCCGTGATCGTCGCCGGAGGTGACGGGACGATCAACGAAGTCGTCAACGGCCTCATGGCGGGGGCCGATGCGGGACGCGCGCCGATCCCCCTGGGCTTCGTTCCCTTCGGCACTCAGAACGTGCTGTCGCACGAGCTGCACATCCCGAAAGGCGACGTCGCCTCCTTCGCGGCCCTGCTGCGCGGGGGCCAGACGCGCCGGATCGATCTCGGGCGCGTCGCGGACCGGTACTTCGCGCTGATGGCCGGGTTCGGCTTCGACGCCGCCGTCGTGCGCGACGTCGCTCTGCCCGTCAAAGAGTTGATCGGCCCGGCGGCCTACGCCCTCGCGACTCTGAGCGCGCTGTCAAAGTACCGCAGCACGTCGG
This sequence comes from uncultured Armatimonadales bacterium, assembly GCA_964249295.1. GTDB lineage: Bacteria > Armatimonadota > Armatimonadia > Armatimonadales > Capsulimonadaceae > CAZZVX01. Next base: position 1,214 of record CAXUCQ010000455.1, read on the forward strand.
TCCGGCTGAAGCTGGACGGGGAGGAGATCGCTTCCGAGGCGTTCGTGGTCGTCGTCGCCAACGCCTCGTCCTACGCCTACCGTCAGATCAAGATGACGCCCTTCGCGTCCCTAGATGACGGCTGGCTGGACGTCTGCGTCTTCGAACGCGCCCCGTCCGATCGCGTCGGCTTCGTGACACAGATCATGGCCCTGCTGGCCCGTCGGCATCTGCGCGACCCGCGCGTCCGCTACTACCGGGCGCGGCACATCGAGATTTCTTCGGAGCCGCCGATCCGGGGGCAGATCGACGGCGATGTGTTCCAGGACACGCCGGTGACGATCGAAGTCGTCCCCCAGGCCCTGACCGTGTTCGTGCCGTAGCTTATGGGCAATTCATTCGCACTGGCGGTGCAGTTCGTCACCGGGCAATCGGCGTTTTTGACGTCTCGGATGGCGCGGCCCGATGTCCGCCGGGCGGTGATTCTCTTCCCCGCCGTCGGGGCGCTGATCGGCGTCGCCCTCGCCGCCGTGTGGGCTTTGTCCAGCCGCCTGTGGCCCGGTGTGCCGCTCGTCGCCGGGGCGCTCGTCCTGGTCACGGGCATCCTGGCGACCGGGATGCGCCCGCTGTCGGGGGTCGCGCGCGCCGCCGATGGTCTCGCCGCCGCCGGGGAGGGCGGCGACCGCAGCCGCGCGTTCGCCGTCATGCGCGACCCCCGGCGCGGCGCGGCGGGTCTGATCAGTCTGGCCGCGCTCCTCATCGTCAAGGTCGCCTTCCTCAGCGCCCTGCCGGGGACGCTTGCCGGGCCGGCCTTGATCCTGGCCGTGGCGCAGGGCCGCTGGTCCACGGCCTTCGGCCTCACCGCCATACCCCACCGCTCCGCCGCCCGCGAACACCCCGACACCTACCAGGGCCTGAACGACGCTGGCGCGAACGAACTTCTCCTGGCGACGGTCATTGTGATCGTCGTCGCGGCCGTCCTGCCCACGCGCGGCCTGCTGACGGCGCTTGCCGTAGGCCTCGTCGTGGGTCCGACGGCCCAGACGATCAGCCGCCGCCTCGGCGGCCTGAACGCCCCGCTCTGTCAGGCGCTGGGTGAAGTGGGCGAACTCACGGCCCTTGTGTGTCTGTCGCTGCGCTGAGGCCCAGGCGACGGCAACGGCCAAAGCATAACATTCATAAACACACCGCCGTCCGCCGCGCCGCGTATGCCGCACACGATCCACCCAGACGACCGATACGGGCCGCTAGGTGGTACCAAATGTCGCCCCCAAATTTGGGGCCGAGCAGCCGGTCTGGGCGGCCTGGCCGTTTATGGCTCCGCTCGTGAAGGTGTTGCAGTCCGTCCCGCCGCCCGACGAGTCTTCGCCGCCGGTGGACACGTACTGCCCGCGCAGCCATTTGACGTGTCCGTCGGCCAGAAGGAAGTTTGAGCCGTCGGTATGCCGCCCAGTCGCGGCGTCATAGCTGCCGTTGGCGCTGCTGATGCTGATGAGGCGCTGGGCGCCGCTCATGGACGCCTGTCGCGAAGCGGCCCGTACCGTTCCACCCGGCAGGGTTGCCGTCCGCGGCGGGGGAGCTGTAGTCGCCGGAGGTCGTGTTCCCCTGCGATCCCAGCGTCGTCATGTCCGTGACATCGCCGATTTCCTCGAACAGAACAACGGCCATGGCAGGGCTGTTGAACGCCGCTTCACTCTGACTGGCGGCGATGATGTTGGAGCCGTAGGAGAGCGGGTACGTGCCGGCCCCGCTGGTACTGCGCCTGGTGAGTCATTGGGACATTGATAAACGCCCGTGCTCCTGACATAGCCATAAGTCTCCGCCGCCCACCCCAATCCGATCTGC
>CAXUCQ010000456.1:0-3030 GCA_964249295.1 uncultured Armatimonadales bacterium
GCCGTGACGGCTCCCCTGCCCGGCGGAACGGGTACGCCGGGGGGCGGTTTCCTCGGCGTGAGCCTGACATCACACTCCGGCGCGGCACAGACGCCGGACGGGGCGTTCGTCACCAGCGTGGACACCGGCGGGCCGGGCGCGCAGGCCGGCCTGCGGCCCGCCGCCATCGTCACCGCCTTCAACGACCAGCCCGTCAGCGGCCCCGACGGCCTGACGGCATTCGCCGCCGCCCAGAGTCCGGGCACGGGCGCGCGACTGACGGTCCTCCGCAACGGGACCGCGCTGCCCCTGACGGTCCGGCTCGGCGCCCCGCCGCCACCCGTCGCGCCTGGATCGGGCGACCTGTCGGCGCCCCTGTATGCCGTGGGTCCGCCGCCGTTTTCCGGCACCTTCAAGGGCAAGTACCGCGCCGTTTATCCGGCGGGAAGCGGCATCGGCAAGCCGCAGACCGGACGGATGACGCTGACCATCACGCCCGGCGGCGCGGTCACGGGCGGCATCCACGCCGACGACGGCGGCAGGGACGGCTTCGTGGCCGGCACGCTGTCCGGCGCCGGCGAGCTTTCGGCGTCGTTCACCTTCACGACGGGCGTTTCCGGCGAGATCGAGGGCCTGCTGCAGCCCGCGCCCGGCGGCCGCCTGGCCGGGGCGCTCGCGCAGTCCTTCGGCGCGTCCGATCCGGGGACACTGACCTGGGACGCCGGCAAGTAAGCCGAACCGTGCAAGGCCCCCGCTTGATGTCTCAGGCGGGGGCCTTTGTTTGTGCGAGGGCGGGTGGTATAATCTCCCTATCCCCGGACGCCGTCACGGAACAACACGCGACTCATCATGCAAGCCACCCTCGAAGCCATCACCGAAGACCTGCACGCCTCCCGGACGGCGACTCTGGTCCCGAAACTGGAAGCCGGGCTGAACGAACAGCAGCGGCGGGCGTTCTTCCACGACGACGGCCCGGCTCTCGTTCTGGCAGGCGCGGGGTCAGGCAAGACGACAGTTTTAACCCGGCGCATCGCGCGGTTGCTCGCCAAGGGCGCCGAGCCGGGCCGCTTGTTCGTCGCCACGTTCACCAAAAAGGCCGCCGACGAGATGGGCCTGCGGCTGGCCGGGCTGCTCGGCGATGGCGGCGAGGCGACTGTCGAGAAGCTGTGGATCGGGACGTTCCACGCGCACTGCCTGCGGCTGCTCAAGCACGAGTGGGCGAGTCTCTACGGCAAGACCGGCGGCTTTTTCCAGCTCGCCGACGAGAACTGGCAGAAGCGCGTCGCCCGTGCCATCCTCGGCGACGCCGACTGGATGGCGCGTGGCCTGCCGTCGCCGCCGTTCGGGCTGAATATCGCGTTCGACCCGAAGTCCGCGATCAGCGCCGTGTCCGCCGTCAAGAACCGGGGCTTCAAAGTGACCGAAGCCGAGGCCGCCTTCCGCGCCGACAACCCCGACATCGCCGACGGGACGCTCGCCACCCTGTGCAAGTTCTGGCGCTGCTACGAGCAGGCCAAGCAGGCCAAGTTCGACGTGCTCGCCAAGAAGCCCTCGCGCCGACTGGACTTCGACGACCTGCTCATCGAGACCCTGACGCTATTGCAGGAGAACAAAGACGTCCGCGAGAAGTACCAGCGGCACTTCCAGTATGTGCTGATCGACGAGACGCAGGACACGAGCGCCGTGCAGTGGGAGATCTCGCGCCTGCTCTGCGCGGGCCACAAGAACCTGTTCATCGTCGGCGATGTCGGCCAGGCGATCTACTCGTTCCGGGGGTGCTCGCCCGAAGCCACGGTGGGCCAGTGCGGGGCGGCCTACCCCAACGCCGAGATCATCCGGCTGCCGACCAACTATCGCGCTGCGGCGACCATCGTGCGCGTCGCCAACTAACTCATCGGGCAGGCCGGCATCGACAGCCGGTACCGGCTGGCGATGGACTCGGTACACGGCGAAGGCGACGCGCCGGGCCGACACGAACACGCGACCGCCGAGGACGAGGCGCGGTGGGTGGCCGAAACGCTGAAGGCGCACCAGGGCGGCGGGGGGCTGTTGCAGCACTGCGCCGTGCTGTTCCGCACCAACGCCTACTCGCGCGCGCTGGAAGAAGCGTTCGTCAAGAACGGCGTGCCGTATGTGCTGCAGGGCGCGATGGGCTTCTACGCCCGCCGCGAGGTGCGGGACCTGATCGCGTTCCTGCAATTGTCGGTCGAGCGGGACAGCCCCGCCGCCGACGAATCCGTCAAGCGCATCCTCAACGTGCCGTCCAAGAGTTTCGGCAAGCCGACGCACTTTCTGGGCGGGGCATTCATCGCCCAGATCGAGGCCCTGGCGGCGGCCCAGAACTGCTCGCTGTATAAGATACTGGCGAAGGGCGACACCAAGATCAAGACGTGGCAGGGTCTGGCCGTCAAAGACTTCCGGGACATGGTGCGCGACATCGCCCTGGCGGGCGACGGCGTCGAGGCGCGTCTGCGCCGGGCGCGCGAGATCGGGTACGACGACTGGCTGCTGCGCGAGGAAGGCCACGTCGAGGAGGAAGGCAACTCCCGCCTGGACAACCTGGAAGAATTGTGCGTCGCGTCCGGCGCGTTCCCCTCCCCCGCCGACTTCCTGGCCTTCGTGGCGGCTCAGAACAAGCCCAAGGACATGGGCGAGGTCGGCGACTCGGTCGAGATGATGACCATCCACCGCGCCAAGGGGCTGGAATGGCCGACCGTCTTCGTCGTCGGCTTCGCGTTCGGGATGCTGCCCCACCACCGGAGCCTGCGCTGGCTCGACGACGACAAGACGCAGTTGCTGGCCGCCAGCATCGAAGAAGAGCGCCGCCTGGCCTACGTCGCCCTGACCCGCGCCAAGAGTCGGGTCTACCTGTCGTGGCCGCTCCAGCACCAGACCCGCAGCCTGACCCGGTCGCCGTTCCTGGGCGAGATGCCGTCGCTGGGCGAGGAGTTAGGCATCACCGTCACGGCACCAGAATGAAGGACCCACCCGGTGTAGGAACCCACCTCCTTGCTTCGCAGGGGTCCTCCCGCCCTCCGGGTGCGCCAGTGC
>CAXUCQ010000457.1:0-3025 GCA_964249295.1 uncultured Armatimonadales bacterium
CTGCGCCCAGGCGTCCCAGTGGTAGATGTGCAGGTCCGTGCCGCAGATGCCCGTTCTGTGGACGCGGATCAGCACGTCGTTGACGCCCATCGCCGGCATGGGGACGTCCTCCAGCCACAGGCCCGGCTGCGCTTTGCTCTTGACCAACGCTTTCATCGTACCATTGTAACACCCGGCGGCCCGGATTTGTGCCGGACGTGTCACCCCGGACGCAGAAAAAAACGGGCAGCCGCAGGGGCTGCCCGTTTCGGGGCGTGTGTGCTGCCGGCGCGGCCCCTACCACGAGTGGTGGCGGCGCTCCGCTTCTTCCTGATCGCGGACGAACCCGGCGCTGATCGGCGCCATGGAACACAGCGAGACACGGTCCCAGCGGTCGGCCTGACCGGCCTGCCAGGAGGCCATGCGCCGGAAGAGGTCCGCCACGAATTTTCTGGCGTTGTTCATGGATGTCTGCATCTCTTGCCTTCCCTTCTGCTCTGCCGTGGGGGCGTCGGCCTCCGGCGGCACGTTTCGTGCTACTTACTCTGACTACTTATTCTGATCGTTCTCGGTGGCGCGGATCAGGGCGCGTATCTGGCGCAGGAGCAGCCCTCGGCGCTCCTTCGGCACCCGCGACAGGTCGCGGGCGATCTGCTGCGCGTACTTCTGCTCCTGGGTCGGCTCGGCGTCGTCCTTGCCGCCCAGCGTGGCCGCGAAGTCGTGCTTGCCGCCATAATGCAGCCAGTCGGCGGCGGACTCGCCGATCGCGCTGGCGAACTTCATCAGCGTCTTCTCGGCCGGGGACTTGCCCTTGACCATGTCCGCGATCTGGTTGTAGCCGATGCCGAGCTTCTCGCCCGCCGCGCGGGCCGACAGCGGCTTGTCGGGAGCGCCGAGGTCGGCCAGGACACGCAGCGTCTGCCGCTGCAACTCTTCGCTTTTTGCCATTCCGACGCCCTAAATCAGAGTGTGTGCGGTCTTTGTTGTTGACATGATACCCGATGTCGCCGTTGTTGTCAACAACAGTTTTGGTATGGGCCGTGTCAGGATCGTTCCGCGGTATGCGCCGCGCCCCAAAATTATTGCGGCGCCCTCTTCACCAACAATTTCGGGGCGGGTATACTACTCGACGGGGCGGGAGTTCTGCGACGATCGTTTCGGAGTTCCCCGGCTCCCATGACACACGGCGGGTGTAGCTCAGTCGGTTAGAGCGTCAGATTGTGGCTCTGAAGGTCGTGGGTTCGAGACCCATCATTCGCCCTCCCAGACAAACCGCCGGCATCAAACCTCAGCCCGGACGCCGAACACTCGGCGTCCGGGCCGGCTTTTTGGGTCTGCCGCAAGTGCCGGCCCGGCCCCGCTCTTCCGGGGCGGCGGCCCGCCGTCGGATGCGCGGCCGAGGTCCGGGAAAGGCTTCTGCGACGCGGACCCACAGGACTGCGCGGGGGTGCCGGCCCGGTCCCATGCCGCGGCGCCCCTGCCGTTTTTGCCCAAGGACGCAGGACTCAGCCGCGCGGGTGACGAACAGCGGGTTATGACGCTCCAGATCGGCATCCTCTCCTTCGCCCATATGCACGCCGCTTCCTACGCCGCCGCGCTGGCCGCCCGGCCCGAAGCGGCGCTGGCCGGGATCGCCGATCCTGACGCGGCGCGGGGGCGGAAGATGGCGGCGCGGTTCGGGACGGCGTTTTTCGACTCAAATCGCGCCCTGCTGGAACAGGGGCTGGACGGCGTGATCGTCGCCGGCGAGAACGCCTTCCACCGCCCGCTCGTGGAAGAAGCCGTGGCGGCGGGCGTCGGGGCCATCCTCTGCGAGAAGCCCCTGGCGACGACGACCGAAGACGCCCAGGCGATGGTCGCGCTGTGCGCGGCACACGGCGTCCGCCTGGCGACCGCGTTCCCCTGCCGCTACTCCGCCGCCTTCGGGCGGCTCCGGCAGCAGACACAGTCCGGCGCGATCGGGGACGTGCTGGCGGTCCGCGGCACCAACCGGGGGTCGATGCCCGGCGGCTGGTTCATCGACCGATCGCTTTCCGGGGGCGGCGCGGTGATCGACCACACCGTCCACGTCGCCGACCTGAACCGGCGGCTGCTCGGGCGCGAAGCGACGGAGGTCTACGCCGAGATCGGCCACGGCTTTTACCACCAGGATTGGGACGACACGGGCTTTCTGACCATCGGCTACGAGGGCGGCGTGTTCGCAACCCTGGACACGAGCTGGTCGCGCCCCAGGACGTTCCCGACGTGGGGGGACGTGACGCTGCAGGTCGTCGGGACGGGCGGCGTGCTGGACATGGACATGTTCGCCCAGAACCTGGTGCATTACGACGACCGCGCGGGCCGCGCCGCCTGGGTCAACTGGGGCGGCAGCCCGGACGCCGCCCTGATCGCGGACTTCCTGCGCCTGGCGGCGGGCGAGGACGCGCCGGACCTGGCGACCGGCGAGGACGGTCTGCGCGCCCTCCAGGTCGCGCTCGCCGCTTATGCTTCCGCCGAATGCGGGCAGCCGGTCGGAGTGTCGTGAGCGGGGGATCAGGCGTGAGGCAGGCCATGGAACGGACACTGGAGCCGGAACTGATGACCGAGGAGGAGAACGCCCGCGCCTACGCGGCGGCGGACTTCTCGGAGGCGCACCAGTCCTACGTCCGGCGCTTCGCCGGATTTTTCCCCGACGCCCCGGCGCGGGCGGCGGCGCTCGACCTCGGCTGCGGCCCCGGCGACGTCACGCGGCGGTTCGCCCGCGCCTACCCCCTGTGGGACATCCACGCCGTGGACGGCTCCGCCGCGATGCTCGCTGAGGCGCGGCGCTCGCTCGCCGGGGAGCCGGAGGCGGCAGGGCGCGTGACGCTGATGCAGGCCGTGCTGCCCGATGTCACGCCGCCCCTGCCGCGCTACGACGTCCTGCTCAGCACCAGCCTCCTGCACCACCTCCCGGACCCGCAGGCGCTCTGGCGGACCCTCCGGCGCTGGGCCGCGCCCGGCGCCCTGGGCTTCGTGGCGGACCTGTTCCGGCCCGACACGGCGGACACGGCGGCGGCCCTAGTCG
>CAXUCQ010000458.1:0-3015 GCA_964249295.1 uncultured Armatimonadales bacterium
GTCGCGCACGGCCCGCGCCTTCTGCCGGGGGCGCCGCGACGGGACCCCCACGCCCGCGAAACGGCGACGCCCGCACTAACGGCCTCATGACGCACGACAAGGAACGACAGGAATGGCGCGAGGACTGATCGCGGTGGCGCTGGTGTTTCTCGCCTCGACGCTGGCCCACTTCGCCCTGCTGCTGTGCCTGCGGCGCTTCTGCGGCGGCGGTGAACGGCGCAACTGGCTGCTCGCCTTTCTGACAAGCGCGCATTCCCTCCGTGACCTGCTCTCATCGGCGGCTTTGTTCTCCGTGGCCGATCTGCCCCTTGTGCTCCTCACCCTGAGCAGGCTCGCGGGCGTGGTGCGATAATGGCTGGAACTCTTATTCTCTGCCGCGTCCTGCTGCGCGCCACAGGCAACTTCTGACAAAAACGGGGGCGTGACCGACACCGGCCACGCCTCCGCGCTTCCCCTCAACTTACAACTTACGCGGCCTGCCCTACAAAGTCACATCGTTCTTTGTTCTAAGGTCGGCGGTGTCCAGTTCACGGACGCGCAAAGCGGTGTCAATCAACTGCCCCGTCGGGCGCGATCCATGTTCGACAGGGAGTCTGATCTGCGTCATAAGGCTGTCGAGGAAAGACTTCGCCCCAGCACTCATGTTGGACGCTTTGAAGCGAGCGACTTTCTCGTTGTTGACGACGATTTTGTAGTCGGGCCGGACCGCGATCAGGCCGCTGTCGAAGGCGCGATGATGCAGCGCGCACAGACACAAGCCGTTGTTGGTGTTGTCCGTCGAAGCGGGGTGCCGCACCGGGATGATGTGCGCGGCGTCTACGAGTTCGAGCTGTACGCCGCAAACCGCGCAGGCATGGCCGTAGGCCATCAGAACACGCTTACGAAAGTCGGTCGCCCGCTGGTTCTGAGCGATGGTCCTGACAATCCGCTGTCGTTCCACGGGCAGAGGTTGTAGGTCGGCATCATTGATCTGGCCCGCGTGTTCCGCCGCTTGCGTCAGTATGGCCTGCTCTTGAACCGTGACGGCGCCATGCAGTTCATACAGATTACTGATGTAGGTGATAAGAAAGCTCGGACTGAAAGCGACTGCGACTTCATCATTCGCCTTTGGATAAACAGCCAAATTATCTGTATGGGCCTTCAGCAAGAACTCCTCACGGATTTGTAACGAAGGTGAGTTTGACACAACGCCTGAGTGCTTGCTTGCATCCCACCCTGCGAATACGTCATTGGCATCCCAGTATCCGAGAACCAGTGTTTTGAATCCTGGAAGCTGCTTGATCTCCTTCACTCCAGTGAGTTGAATCCTGAATTCATCCGCAGGCCTGTTGTTCCCTCCTGGAGTGATGTTCCAAATATAGAGCAGGGCGCTATCGCTTGTCTCATCGCGTGATATAACAAGTCTGTAGGGATGTTGAGGGGGAACATCTTGATAACTAACCGACCAACCTGACTGTCCAGCGGCCTGGACGAAATGTTGTAGTAACTCTGTTTTGCTGAGTCGTGGCATTTTCTGTTTCAATACTCAAAAAGAGCGTCTTGATTGTCAACACCGGCTTCCTGATCTTCAAACCGGTACTGTGAGCCGGACAAGTATTCTTTGGACAATTCAAAGCTTATCCATCTTCTGCCAAGCTTGTCTGCGGCGTATCCCGTGGTATTAGACCCCGCGAAGGGATCAAGCACGACATCATTAACGTCTGTCAGAAACTTGATGAAATACTCGGCAAAAAAAGATGGGAAGCGGGCAGGATGAGGAGCGACGCCCTCCTCGCGACACCGGCGCATATAGTGGCTATTGGACTCTGTGTTTGCGATGGGCAGGAAGTTCCAAGGCTCTCCTGCTAATCCTAAGCCCAGCACGTTCGGCGTTACTGCTCCACCGTTATCTTGGGAAAACTTCGTACTTATGTCATGTCCGCTAGGACGCATTTTCGATTTATAGCCGTTGCGGAGAAGAGTCTTCATCGAGGCTGAGTATTCTTTAAGAACTTTCCTGTTGTCCGCCTTAGGGAACTCAGTTTTTGACATCCACCATACAACATTGACACTATCTTTAACACGGCATCTTCTGACATTCACCCATTCTGCTGGCGCTGGCAGGCGGGACGGGTTATAGTGGTAAAATTCTTGGGCTAAAAAAAAGCCCAGTTCCTTGCACAGCCTAACAAGCAACTCATACTGATAGATGCTTCGTACCGGGGCGCCGGGGAGATACGCACCCCCCAAATCAATCACGAAACTCCCAGCAGGAGTAATCTTTTCCTTTATCTTCTCAGCGAAGGGCAAAAACCAATCAACGTATTCCGAAGACGACTCGTTACCATACTGTTTTTTTCTCGTCAGTGCGAACGGCGGCGATGTCACTACAAGATCAACTGAGTCACTAGGTACAGTATCTAGCAACTGCAGTGAGTCGCCGAGATAGGAGGCGCCGCAGGAATGGTCGTCAAAGGGTTCCGGCAGGGTATCGAAAACTTTCAATCAAGGCTCCAGTCAGAGTCAGACTCTTGAAAGCAGATACGACGCCAGGCGTCTTTTTTCCTTCACCCGACCACTCCGGCACCCGCAAGCGCGGCGGGCCGATCTTACCGGGACTGAGCCGGGTAGACCTCGGCCTCGGTGGTGAAGACGAAGTGGGCGTCGTAGTCCGCGGCCTCGTCGTAGTGGTCGGGGTAGGTCAGGCGCACAAAGCGGGCGGCGACCGCCGGGAACCGGTACACGTGCCGCTGCTCCCGGCGCAGGGAGAAGACGTACCGGCCCACGTCCGTGAAGGCCTGGCCGTCGGCGCTCACCGAGACGGCGATCGTCTTGGTCGAGCCGAACGGCGGCACGCCGAGCACGACCGCCCCGATCTGCGCGGGCGCCCCCAGGTCGATGGTCGCCGTTTTGGGGAAGGCGTCCGTGTCGTTCGTCGCAAAGGTGTGCCGACCGTCGGCCTGCCACGACCCGTCCGTCAGGCCGCCGGTCCCAAAGCCGTAGCGGTTGGGGTCGCTGACGGCGTAGGGCTTGCCC
>CAXUCQ010000459.1:0-3007 GCA_964249295.1 uncultured Armatimonadales bacterium
GTCGAATTCGGGGCGGTGTGGACCGCCGTGCTTGTCGCCGCCGTGGCCGTCGAGTTCCTCGCCAACAAGCGGCGGGCGGCGCGGGTCGGCAAGAGCGTGGTCTCGCCGCTGGGCGCGCACATCGTCCTGGCCGCCCTGCCGGGCTTCGGGGCCGGGGCGGTGCTGACGGCCTTCTTCGTGCTGCACGGTCTGCTGTTCTCCATCCTCGGCGTGTGGATGCTGTGTTACGGGCTGGCGATCTGCGCGGTCGGCCTGTTCTCGGTCAAACCGGTGTCCATGCTGGGGGCGGCGTTCGCGCTGGCGGGCGCCGTCACGCTGCTGCTGCCCCCGGCGGCGCAGCTGCCGATGATGGCGCTGACGTTCGGCGGGTTCCACATCGGCTACGGCGTGCTGATGGCGAGGAAGCACGGATGGTAGTCCAGCAGGCCTCCTACGCACAGCTCTTCGAGTCCGTCGAGTCGCTCGACGAGACGATCCACCAGAAGGTGCGCCTGGGAATCATGTCGGCGCTGATGGCGCGCGGCGAGGCCGACTTCCGGTTCCTCAAGCAGACATTGGGCGTCACCGACGGCAACCTGTCGATCCACCTGTCCAAGCTGGAGGAGGCGGGCTACGTCCTCAGCGCCAAGGAATTCGTCCGCAAAAAGCCGCACACGACGTATGCGCCCACGGACGCCGGGCGTGCGGCCTTCCACGAGTACCTCGGCGCGCTGGAGCGCATCGTCCACTCGGCGGGCCGGGGCGGGGAGTAGCCGATGTCGCTGCAGATGGAGATGCGGCCGGCGCACAACGTCGCGTTCAACCTCCTGTTGGCCTTCATCCCGGTCGTGCTGGCCTTCGTCGTCGCGCGCGGCGTCCGCCGGCAGATGCGGGCGACGGGCCGCGTCGTCTGGGCCGCCTGGCTGCCCGTCCTGCTCATCTGGCTCGTCTTCCTGCCGAACACCTGCTACCTGCTGACGGAGTGGCGGCATTATCTCGACACGATCACGACGACGCCGCTGTTTTTCCAGGCCCAGCAGGACCACGACGCCCTGCTCGATCTGCTGATCGTCACGAGTTTCTACGTGCTCTACTCGGGCCTGGGCCTGCTGACCTTCTTCCTGGCCGTATGGCCCCTCGACCGGCTGGTGCGGCGGCGTCTGCACATGTGGGCCTGGCCGCTGCAGGGGCTGGTCTTCTTCCTGAGCGCCCTGGGCGTTTATCTCGGCCTGATTCAGCGCTTCAACTCCTGGGACCCCGTCAATCTCGTCTCGGGCAGCCGGTTCGCGCAGATTTTGAACAGCATCGCCCAGACGCTGTCGCGCCCCTCGCTGATGCTGCTGATCCTCGCGTTCGGCCTGGTTCTGTGGCTTCTCTACTTCATCTTCGACATCTGGATGGACGGGGCCATCGGGAGGGCGCACGCCCGGCGGGTCCATCTGGAGGCCAGGAAATCGCGCGCGGACGAAACGGAAAGGGGACTCCATCATGCTTCGTCGTGACCTGACTCTATATCGGGTGGTGCTTGGGCGGCTGTCGCTGGGCGATCTCATGGCCCTGTATGAGCGGACCGCGCCGGAGCATGAGACGCTGGCGCAGATCATCGCCCAAGAGCTGGACCAGCGTCTGGGCGGGGCGTTCACGGGCGCTGTGTAAATCGCCGGGGAACGGGTAACATAACAAATATGTTCCATTGTTATGAAAGGTGACACAGATGAGCCACAGATCTAAGAGGCCTGCGTTTCCTCGTTCCCTGTCCCGGTCGGGCGTAGGCGCAGCGGTGGCGGCCCTCACCGGCCTCGCCGCGCTGTCGTCATCCGCCCAAGCCCAGTTGATCGGCGGCGTGAGCCAAAGTCCGGCCAACGCGCCGGGAGCGATTCAGCGGCCCGCGCCAGTCATCTCGCAGCGCCCGGTCTTCACTCCAGGGTATCCTGGGTCTCAGAGGAACTCTCAGCCGTCCTACCCGCCGACGTATTCCCCGTATCCTCGGGCGTATCCCGGCGGCACGGCGCCCACTTTTTCGCCTCCACCCTACGGGAACGTTTACCCGCCGCAGGCTGTGCCGCCGGGCGTCATGTACCGGCGCTATAGCGGCCCCGCCGCGCAGACCAATGACACGCCGCCGCGCGAGTACACGAACAACATAATCGAGACGCCTCGCGCCGGCTCGGATCGTCGGGTGTACCGGCCCGGCGGCCCGCCATCCGACGGCGCCGCGCCGCCAATCGGCACAGGCGGATTGGGAGCGACATCGTCGATCCACGTCTTCACGCCCGGCGGCCCCCGGCGAGGGGTGGTCCAGCAGTACACCAACAACTACATCTACGCGCCCGTGACGGTCGTGGACGGGCCGAGCCTGCTCGGCGGCTACTACTACGGCAACTACAGCGACACGTATGACGCCGACACGCCCTGCTACCCGTCGGTCTACAGCACCTATCCCGGCTTCCCGCAGTACATCGTCAACCCCGGCGTGATCGTCCTCGGCGACCCGTACTATCCGTCCTATGCGACCTCGTACCTGCCGTTCTCCGCGCCGACGTACCAGGTGACATACAACCAGACCAACTACTACGTCGCCAGCCCGGAGCGGGTCGAGCAGATCCAGGACGGCGGCCAGACGGCCCGCCGCGCCTTGCAGAACGCCTACCCGGAGGGCAGTTTCCAGGCGGCCTTCGGCGACATCGAGCAGGCCTGGCGCAGCGGCGACATCAGCCTGATCCGCAAGCACATCCGCGACAGCGACACCAAGCTCAGCGTGTATTTCAAGGGCAAATACTCCTACTCTATCGCGTCGGGCGACTTCGTCCAGATCACGCGCGACGCTTTCGGTCGACTGAGCACCGTGTCTTTCGAGTTCACGCGGCTGCGTAAGGCCAAAAACGGGGATGTCACGGCCTACGGCCAGCACGTCTACCAGAGCGCCGGCAACTCAGACGCCTCCGGGGACACGCCCACGGCGGGCGACACGGTGCCGTTCAGCACCGACGGCTCCCAGGACGGGCAGCCCTACGCCAAGTCCGACGAC
>CAXUCQ010000460.1:0-2995 GCA_964249295.1 uncultured Armatimonadales bacterium
CCTGACGGACGCCCACGCCGACTACATCGGCGGCCTGCCCTCCCGCAAGCCGCCCGTGCTCGCCATGACCTTCAGCGCCCTCGACGACACGCTCGCCCCGCCCGGCAAGCACACCGTCCAGTTGTGGTCCCAATACTTCCCCTATGAGCGCCGCGACGGGCAAGGCTGGGATGACACCCGCGAGGCCGTCGCCGACACCATCTGCGAGACGCTGTACGCCTACGCGCCCAACATGCGCGGCGCGCTGGAGCGGCGCTTCATCCAGACCCCGCTCGACCTGGAACGCACCCTGGGCCTGCTGCGCGGCAACGTCATGCACGTCGAGATGTCGCTGGACCAGATGTTCAGCTTCCGGCCCCTGCCTGAATTGTCCGAGTACAAGACGCCCGTCCCCGGCTTGTTCCTGTCCGGCGCTTCGACCCACCCCGGCGGCGGCGTTTTCGGCGCCAGCGGCCTGAGCGCGTCCCGCGCCGTAGCCGCCCATTTGGGCAGGCGCCGTTGACCCGCAAGAACGCCGGAGATTGCCTTGCCAAAAGCCTGCCGCGCGGTGTATAATATGAGGCACTCTCCGGCAGCGTCGCCCTCTGAGACCGGAAGCCCCTAGGCACACGACAACACGCGCGAACGAATTAGACGGGAAGACCAGCATGACACCGCCCACCGGCCTGCCGCCCAAGCAAGGACTGTACGACCCCGGCCACGAACACGACGCCTGCGGCGTCGGCTTCGTCGCCCACATCAAAGGCGTCAAATCCCACGACATCGTCCGGCAGGGCATCACCCTGCTGATGAACATGGAGCACCGTGGGGGCGCCGGCGCCGAGGCCAACAGCGGCGACGGCGCGGGCATCCTGATGCAGATGCCGCATGACTTCCTCGCCCGCGTCTGCGCCGAGCAGGGCATGGCCCTGCCCGATCCCGGCTTCTACGGCGTCGGCATGGCTTTTCTGCCGCCCGACCCCGACCAGCGCGCCGCGTGCCGCCGCATGCTCGAAACCATCGTCGCCGAAGAAGGGCAGGCCTTGCTCGGCTGGCGGGCCGTCCCGACCCTCAATAACACGCTGGGCGAGACCGCCCAGAGCGCCCAGCCCGCCGTGGAACAGATCTTCATCGGCCGCGCCCCCGGACTGGCCGACGAGGCCGCGTTCGAGCGCAAGCTGCTGGTCATCCGCAAGCGCGCCGGCCACACCATCCGCCGCCCCGAAGTCCCCGGCGGCGGCCACTACTATATGCTCAGCCTGTCCCACAAGACGATCATCTACAAGGGCATGCTGACCACGGCGCAGCTGCAAGAGTTCTACCCGGACCTGAACGCCCCAGACCTGACCAGCGCCCTGGCCCTGGTCCATTCGCGCTTCAGCACCAACACGTTCCCTTCTTGGGAGCGCGCCCACCCATACCGCTACATCGCCCACAACGGCGAGATCAACACGCTGCGCGGCAACGTCAACTGGATGAACGCCCGTGAGGCCATTCTGGAGTCGGCGCTCTGGGGCGAGGATCTGCCCAAGCTGCTGCCCATCATCGCGCACGAAGGCAGCGACTCGGCCATGTTCGACAACTGCCTCGAATTCCTGGTCCTGAGCGGCCGCCCGCTCGCCCACGCCGTCATGATGATGATCCCGGAGCCGTGGCAGGGCTACGAGGACATGGAACCCCAGAAGCGGGCGTTCTACGAGTACCACAGTTGTCTCATGGAGGCCTGGGACGGTCCGGCGTCGGTCGCCTTCACCGACGGCGTCCAGATCGGCGCGACCCTGGACCGCAACGGCCTGCGCCCGTCCCGCTACTACGTCACCAAGGACGACCTGGTCGTGATGGCGTCGGAAGTCGGCGTCCTCGACATCGCCCCGGAGCGCATCGCCCACAAGGGCCGCCTGCAGCCTGGCCGGATGTTTCTGGTCGATACCCAGCAGGGTCGCATCATCTCCGACGAAGAAATCAAAAGTCAAATCGCCGGACAGCAGCCCTATCGCCGGTGGCTCGACGACAACCTGCTCAAGCTGCCCGACTTGCCCGACGCCCCCGCACAGCCGGAGCCGGACCACGGCACCGTCGTGCAGCGCCAGCAGGCGTTCGGCTATACGTGGGAGGACGTGCGCCTGCTGATGGCCCCGATGGGCCGCCAGGGCATCGAGGCCGTCGGCTCCATGGGGACGGACACGCCCTTGGCCGTGCTGTCCGAGAAGCCGCAATCCTTGTTCAACTACTTCCACCAACTGTTCGCCCAGGTGACCAACCCGCCCATCGACTGCATCCGCGAGGAGATCGTCACGTCGGCGGTGACGACCATCGGCCCCGAACACAGCATCCTGGAGCCGGGTCCGCAGAACTGCCGTCTGATCGAGCTGCCGTCGCCCATTCTGATGAATGAGGAACTCGCCAAGCTGCGCCACCACCAGCAGCCCGGCTTCCGGGCCGAAACCCTGCCCATGCTGTTCCCCATCGCCGGCGGCGCGGCGGGCCTGGCAGAAGCGATGGATGGCCTGTACGCCCAGGCCGAAGCCGCCATCAACGCCGGCAGCAACATCCTGATCCTGTCCGACCGGGACATCAGTCACGATCAGGCCGCCATCCCGTGCCTGCTGGCCTGTGCCGGGCTGCACCACTTCCTGATCCGCAAAGGCCTGCGGGCGCGCATCGGCCTGGTTTTGGAGACGGGCGAGGCGCGCGAAGTCCACCACTTCGCCGTGCTGCTCGGCTACGGCGCGGCGGCGATCAACCCGTATCTCGCCTTCGAGACGATGGACGACATGGGCCGCGAGGGGCTTCTGCCCGGCGTGGACTACGCCCACGCCTGCAAGAACTTCGTCAAGGCCGCCGTCAAGGGCGTCGTCAAGGTCATCGCCAAGATGGGCATCTCGACGATCCAGTCGTACTGCGGCGCGCAGATCTTCGAGGCCATCGGCCTGCACAGCGACGTGGTGGACCGCTACTTCCGCGGCACGGCGTCGCGCATCGAGGGCGCGGGCATGGACGTGATCGCCCGCGAGGT
>CAXUCQ010000461.1:0-2981 GCA_964249295.1 uncultured Armatimonadales bacterium
GCCAACAGCCTGCTTGCCGTCCAGCACGGCGCCATTCAGGTGCAGGGGACGATCTACGGGCTGGGAGAGCGCACCGGCAACGCCAATCTGACCAGCATCATCCCCGCGCTGGCGCTGAAGATGGACTACACCCTGTTTTGCGGCGACAAATTGGTGGAACTCAGCGACCTCGCCAACTATGTCGATGAGGTTGCCAACGTCCCGCCCAAGACCCAGGCCGCGTATGTGGGCCGCTCGGCCTTCGCCCACAAAGCGGGCCTCCATGTCGATGCCATGCGGAAGAACCCCGAGACCTACGAACACCTGAACCCGGAACTCGTCGGCAACGACCGGCGCATCCTGGTCAGCGAACTGTCCGGCGCGTCCACCATCTTGGAAAAAGCCCAAAAAAACAACTCAGGCCTGCGCAAAGACAGCCCCGAGACCAAAGCCATCTTGAAGCAGGTCGCCGCCCTGGAGCACGAGGGCTATTCGTTCGAGGGCGCCGAAGCGTCGTTCGAACTGCTGGTCAAAAAGGCCACCGGCGGCTACCGGCGTTTGTTTGATCTGGTCGGCTACCGCGTCATCGTCGAAAAGCGCGGCGGCGACACCGAGGCCATCACGGAAGCAACTTTGAAACTGCGGGTCGAGGGCGAGGAGATACTCACCGTGGCCGAGGGCGACGGGCCGGTCAATGCCCTCGACAGCGCCCTCCGCAAAGCTCTGGCCGGCCACTACCCCGAGCTGGCCTCCATCCGCCTGACCGACTTCAAGGTCCGCGTCGTCAACGTCAAGGAAGGCACGGCGGCCAAGGTCCGCACCATCGTGGACTGCGCCGACGCCCACGAGACCTGGAGCACCATCGGCGTTTCCACCAACATGATCGACGCCAGTTGGCACGCCGTCGTGGACAGCATCGAGTACGGCCTGCTGCGGCAAACCAAGTGATCTAGCGTAGAGGGACAGAGGGCGCACGCCGTGCGCTCCTACAAAGAGGCCGTCCCCGAGTAGGGGCGCAAGGCTTGCGCCCTCTGTCCCTCTGCTCCCCTTGCGGATGTCGTTTAGCTCCCGTACCAAACGACCAGCGAGCGCAGCGTGTCGTGCCCACACAGCGCCTTGGTGCGGAACCGTTCGCTGGCGATGTTCAGCAGCGGCGTGATGCCGTGCTGGTGATCGACGATCATCAGCGCCCGCTGGACACAGGCCGCGTCGATCTCCGCCCGCCCCTCGCCGGCGGCAAAGGCACGCGCGTACCAGCAGACGAGCGGATAGGTCAGCAACAGGGCGTTCAGCCCGTCCAGATAAGGGCGGCCATAGAAGGACGATCCGAAAAACCCCATGCCGGACAGGTGCGTGTGCAGATAACGCTCCAAGGCTTGCGCGGCCCCATCCGCGGGGATGCCCCGCCCTGCCTCGGTGTCGTCGAACGACACGGCGGGGAAGCCGTCCCGGATCGGCGGGACCTGGCCTTTCCCGCCGATCATCCGCAGGGACACGCTGAGCCGCCGCCCCAACTGCGGCTTCCCGCCGACCTGATCGATGCGCCCGTACAGGCCCAGTAGTTGCCGGAAGAACAGGCGCTCCGGCCCGGAGGGCGCGGCCCGGTCCAGGTCGTCATCGGCGGCGCCCTCCTGCGCCTCCGCCTCGGCGGCGTCCAGCAGGTCGCCCAGCTTTTTCCCTTCCAAACCGACAATGCGCGGGTGGCGCAACAGGTAGGCTAGATCGACGCACGCCATGACGCGGCGGGTGATGTCCAGCGACACGTCCAGCAGGACACGCTCAAACGCCTCCGTGATACGGCCCAACTGGCCCCACGTCAGACGCACGTCATCATAGAAAGGCGGGGCGGGCTGTTTGTCGGCCTGTCCCGGCACCGCCGTCTTGGCCAGTTCCAGCAGTTCCGGGCGGTGAGCGGCGACGGGGCGCCCCAGGTTCGTCGCCGTCGCGGGACAGTCGAAGCGCACGTCCACTCGGACCTGATTACCCAACGGCACGAACGTGAAGGGGTACAAACGGCATGACAGCGGTTTGGCCGCCTCTCCGTGCCTGGCGTGGATGCGGCATAGATTATCGTCCTGCAGAAAGACGCACGCGCCGTCCGCCCGGTGCGCGAGCTGATAGTCTTCACCCTTCGGCGTAAACAGCGGCTTGCCGCCCAGCCCCAACTCCTCGTCGCTCCACTCCTGACTCACAATGCGGTCCCGGTCGGCCTGGGTGATGATGATGGCGAACCGCCCCCGGCAGCAGTCGCCGCAGCCGGTGCAATCGTAATTCTGGAGTCCCGGCGGCGTGATCAACTTCAGCGGTATGCTCATAGGTCCGTGTTAAGTTTACCTGATGACCAACGGCATCCCGCTGAGGCGGGCGAATTCACTCGCCCGCCATCCAGCGTGGAGGCGACATATGCGGCGGCAAAGCCGTCAGACAGCGGCGAATTCATTCGCCGTCTTTGATCTGTCCTCAATCTTGTATCTCTTCAATCCCTGTCTCTAGTCCCACTCGCCGATCCCCGCCAGTTCTCCCACAGTACCTGCCCCGGCGAAAGGCCTGCGGCGTTCAGCGCATCGCGGATGACGCCGAAGGCGGTGTATCCGGGCAGTGCGCCGATGACTTCACTTTCCACGACGGTCGTTCCCAGCTCCTGCGCTCGGCGGGTGACGTAGGAAAACACCGTCAACAGCGGCGTCTCGCCTGGGCGTGTGATGTTCATCGACACTTGCGCCAGACCCTTCGAGGCCAGCCAAAAGCCCAGCGCACGGACACCGACCAGCCCCGCCCCGCCGCCCTCCCGCAGTTCGCGGGCGATGGCTTTGGCGGTCCGAACGTCGCCCGTCGCCAGGTTGATGTTGTAAGCAATTAGAGGCTCACGCGCGCCGATCACCGCCGCCCCCGCGGAGGGGTGGGGCAGCGGAGGCCCGAAGTCGGGGTTCAGCGCGTGGAACGCTTCTTTGCGGACAAACGGCAGAGTGCGATGAGTCTCTGGCGCCGCTTCGTAGAGGAAC
>CAXUCQ010000462.1:0-2975 GCA_964249295.1 uncultured Armatimonadales bacterium
GTCCCGAGCAGAACGGGCGGGCCGCCCACAACGCCGTTGCGCCAGTCGCTGGCGAGGGAGATGATGGCCGTGTGGGTAATCAGCCGGTGGAAGATGACGTCGTAGCGGAAGATCAGCCGGTCCGGGGCTGCGCCGGGCGGCGGCGCCACGCCGGCCGCGCCCGCGCCGCCGACGAACGGCAGCGGGCAGTAGCGCCTCAAACAACCTGATCGGAGGGAGCCGGGGCGTGTCTCCCGGCCCCTTCATTCTTTGCGCCTTGCCGGTGCCTCGATTCTCTTGACGCTGGGGCCGTGCTGTGCTACAATCGTCGCACCATGCGCTACAAGACCATCCTGCTTTTCGGGGCGCCGGGCAGTGGCAAGGGGACCCAGGGGAGCATCCTGGGCAGCATCCCCGGCTTCGTCCACGTTTCCACGGGCGAACTGTTCCGCGACCTGCGCGTCTCCTCGCCGCTGGCGAAGAAGTTCCTCGACTACAGCAGCCGCGGGGCGCTGGTGCCGGACGACTTCACGGTCGAATTGTGGCGGGAGCATGTCGAGGGCCTGGTCAGCCTGCACCGCTACGAGCCGGAAACCGACATTCTGATTCTCGACGGCATCCCCCGCACCGTTGCCCAGGCGCGTCTGCTCGCCGCCTCCGCCGACGTCCTCCGCGTTTACTACCTTGACTGCGACGACAAGGAGGTCATCTACATGCGCCTCAAGCGCCGCGCCCTGCACGACAACCGCCTGGACGACGCTTCCGATGCCGTGATCCAGAACCGTTTGTACGTCTTCGAGGCGGAAACGGCCCCCGTGCTCAACCACTACCCCGCCGCGCTGGTGCGCCGCGTCGACACCGGGCGCACCCCGGTCGAGGTACTCGCCGACATCCTGGCTGACATCAAGGAAACCGTCGTCGCTGGGGAGAAGAGCGCCCATGAAGCGTAGCCAGTTCATCGCCGCACAGGCGCGCGTCCGCCGCCGCCTGCAGGGGGCGGGCGTCGTCATCGACCCGCATACCGAGGTTGAAGCGACCGATTTCGGCCTGGGCCGCTGGGAGCGCGTAGGCCTGGGCATGGTCGTGCGCGTCAACGCGCCGGAATACTGCAGCAAGTATCTGACTCTGGAAGCCGGTCAGGAGTGTCCGTTGCACTTTCACAAGCTCAGAAAAGAAACGCTTTCCGTCCTGAGCGGCGAGGCCAAGCTCTGGGTGGACGGGCAAACGATCATGCTGATTCCCGGCGAGAGCTTCACGGTCCCGCCCGGCGCATTGCACACGTTCGACTCGCTCGGCGGCGCGGTGATGGAAGAAGTCTCCACGCACGATGACGTCAGCGACACGTACTTCAAAGACCCGGCCATCGTGCGTGTGCCTGTGGTGGAAGAAGACTGAACAGGATCGCACAATGAGCGGCGACTTTCCAGGGCCGAAAGCCAGAAAGTTTGATTGGCATCACATCCTGGATCGGCATTCGGATCGGGGCCGCATTGCTCGACACAGCACAGGGAAGACACTTTTCGTCGGTCTCACCGACAACCAAATCAAGGCCCGAGTCAGAGCCGCCTGGAAACATCGAAGCCGCGTCCGTACCCAAGCCGGTCCGTCAGGCGTAGAGCGTGTGAAGTATCGTGGCACAGACCCGAAGAGCGCTGAGGTCGTGGAACTCTGGTACAATCCACAAACGAAAGTCGTAGAAACGGCATACCCCGTGAGGCCATAGCTCATGAAACTGAACGTCGAATTTGAAGAAGACCTGATGCGGCAGTACAACGAAAGAGGAGCCAATCCTGTCTTCGTAATTTACTGGACGCACAACGGCACTGCCTACCCGGAAGAAGGTTGGATTGACTTCGGTTCCGTCGTTCTGAGTTGGTGGCTTGTAGCGGCGGCCTCTCTGCTGAATGGCTCGCGCATGGAAGAGTTCCTGTTCATGGACGGCCCCTACCAACTCGATGTCCGCGCAATCAATGACGTTTACCACGTTTCCGGTTCCGGCTCGGATTTCGACTGGCGGGTACCCAGGGAAACTTTCGTCAGAGAACTCCTTGTTGCGGCTGAACGTGTAAGCCGGAAACTTGGCGAATTTGCAATCCCGGACGAGGCCGGACTAGAGCAGGGGATTAGGACGCTGGAAATCGCCGCCTCCGCGCAAAAGACGAGGGCCGTCCATCGGCAGGAAAAGGTGTCGGTGATTCGATAAGCTGGACCTTCTGTTGACAAACGCACCCCAAGTGTGTCATACTGTCTCCCGTTGTCTACAGCGAAAGGGAAACAAGGCGTATGTACGCGATAGTCCGTTCCGGCGGCAAGCAGTACCGTGTGGAAGAGAACGGCATTGTCACCGTCGACAAGCTGGCCGGCGAGGCGGGGGAGAGCATCACCCTCGGCGAAGTGCTCTACGTCGGCGGGACCGAGAACCCGCAGTGGGGCAAGCCGACCGTTGCCGGCGCCAGCGTCACCGCGACCATCGTTGAGCAGGCGAAGGGCAAGAAGATCGACGCCTTCACCTACAAGGCGAAGAAGAACATCCGCAAGCACTGGGGCCACCGGCAGCAGTTGACCCGCGTCCGCATCCAGAGCATCGCGCTCGGCGCCTGAGTCCCGTAAGGAGTTTCTAAATGGCACACAAAAAGGGCGTCGGCTCGACCCGCAACGGGCGCGACAGCAATCCCAAGATGCTCGGCGTCAAAGAGTACGCCGGCGAACAGGTCAAGGCCGGCCACATCCTGCTCCGCCAGCGCGGCACGCAGTTCGACCCCGGCGTCAACGTCGGCATGGGCCGGGACCACACCCTGTTCGCCCTGACCGACGGCTACGTCAAGTTCGAGGGCCACAGCAAGCAGTCCCGCCGCATCAGCGTCTACCCGGACGCGCCGGTGCCGAACCCGCCGTCGGCGTAAGTTAAAAAAAGAAGCGGCCCAGGCCAGTTGGCCCGGGCGCGTGTTTGCTTTTATTATAACCCCCCGGGCATTGGGGACTAGACCAAAGCGTGT
>CAXUCQ010000463.1:0-2972 GCA_964249295.1 uncultured Armatimonadales bacterium
GTCCTCCCGCATCGGGAGGACCCCTGCGCCTTCCAGGTCTGCCAGTGCAGAAGCAAGGAGGTGGGTTCCGAATGGAGATACTCATGACAACCAAACAGAAACTCGTCGTCATCGGCAACGGCATGGCCGGGGCGCGGTGCGTCGAAGAGATACTGGCGCGCGGCGGCGGCGAGCAGTTCGAGATCACCATGTTCGGCGACGAGCCGTATGGCAACTACAACCGCATCCTGCTGTCCAACGTGCTCAACGGCACGCAGGACCCCAACGATATTTTTCTGAACCCGTTAGAATGGTACAAAGAAAACGACGTCACGCTGCACGCCCCGGCGCGGGTCACGCACATCGACCGGGCGCGCAAAGAGGTCCACAGCGACGACGGGCGGACGACGGCCTACGACAAGCTGATGATTGCGACGGGCAGCCGGGCGTTCGTGCCGCCCATGGAAGGTCTGGAGACTGCAGACGGGGCGGCCAAGCACGGCGTGTTCGTGTTCCGCTCCATCGACGACTGCCACAAGATCGCCGGGTACGCCAACAAGTGCCGGCGCGCGGCGGTGATCGGCGGCGGCCTGCTGGGCCTGGAAGCGGCGCGCGGCCTGCTCAACTACGGCGTCGAGGTCCATGTCATCCACCTGTCGCCGTGGCTGATGAACAATCAGTTGGACGAGCAGGGCGGCAAGATCCTCCGGGCGCAGATGGAGAAGATGGGCGTCCACGTCCATCTGGGCAAACTGACCACGCACGTTTTGGGCGACGACAGCGTGACGGGAATCCAGTTCAAGGACGGCACGACCCTGGACTGCGACATGCTCGTCATCTCGACCGGCATCACGCCCAACGCCGAGCTGGGGCGCGAGTGCGGGCTGACGGTCGAGCGGGCCATCGTGACCGACAACCAGATGCGTTCGATTGACGACCCCGATGTGTATGTCGTCGGCGAGTGCGCGCAGCACCGGGGCAAGGTGTATGGCCTGGTCGCGCCCTTGTGGGAGCAGGGGCAGACGCTGGCCGACCACATCACGGGCCGGAACCTCCAAGCCGCGTATCACGGGTCGAAGATCGCCACCAAGCTTAAGGTCATGGGCGTGGAGTTGGCGTCGATGGGCGTCACCAACCCCACCGACGACCGCGACGAAGTGGTGACGTTCAGCGAACCCAAGCGCGGCGTGTACAAGAAACTCATCATCCGCGACGGCATCCTGGTCGGCGCGATGATGCTGGGCGACCTGAACAAAGTGGCCTATCTGATGCAGGCCTTCGACCGGGGCCTGCCGCTGCCCGAGGAGCGCCTGTCGCTCTTGTTCGACATCGGGGCGCCGAGCACCGAGACGACCATGCTGGAGATGCCCGACAGCGCCCAGATCTGCAACTGCAACGGCGTCAGCAAAGGCGCTATCCGCAAGTGCGTCGAGGGCGGCAAGAAGTCGTTCAAGCTGGTCATGGAGGCGACGCGCGCGGGCATGGGCTGCGGCTCGTGCAAAAAGCTGGTGCAGGAGGTGGTCGAGTGGGCCGCCGAGGGCCAGGTGGAGGAAGACCCCAGCATCCACTACTACGTGCCGGGAGTCCCGCTCGCCAAGCCGGAACTCATCGCCGCCGTTCGGGAGCAGGGGCTTCGCAGCGTGTCTGCGGTCTTTGAGGCGCTGGCGGGCGGCGTCGAGGACGCCGCGAGCAAGATGGGCCTATCGTCGCTGCTGAAGACCCTCTGGGGCGCGGAGTACGAGGATGAGCGTGACGCCCGGTTCATCAACGACCGGGTCCATGCCAACATTCAGAAGGACCGCACGTTCAGCGTGATTCCGCAGATCATGGGCGGCGTGACCAGCGCGGCGCAGCTGCGGCGCATCGCCGATGTGGCGGACAAGTACGACGTGCCGATGGTCAAGCTGACGGGAGGCCAGCGCATCGACCTGTTGGGCATCCCCAAGGAGAAGCTGCCGGACGTGTGGCGCGATTTAGATATGCCCTCGGGGTATGCGTACTCCAAGAGCTTCCGCACCTGCAAGTCGTGCGTCGGCACGGACTTCTGCCGCTACGGCGTCGGCGACAGCACCAGTCTCGCCATCAAGATCGAGAGCCGGTTCCAGGGCATCGAAAGCCCCGGCAAGCTGAAACTCGCCACGGCGGGCTGCCCGCGCAACTGCTCCGAGGCGATGGTCAAGGACATCGGGGCCGTGGCCGTCGAGGGCGGCCGGTGGGAGATCTATGTCGGCGGCGCGGCGGGTGCGCACATCCGCAAGGGCGACGTCCTGTGCGTGGTGGACAGCCACGACGCCGTGATCGAGGTCACGGGCCGCTTCATCCAGTTCTACCGCGAGAACGCCAAGTATTTGGAGCGCACCTACGGCTTCGTGGAGCGCGTGGGCATCGACAAGATCCGCTCAATCGTCGTGGACGACAGCGAGGGCATCGTCGGGCGCCTGGACGCCGCCATCCAGGCCTCCATCGACGCTTATTCCGACCCCTGGAAAGAGGCGTCCGCGCCCGCCGTCCCCAACCAGTTCGTTTCGACCCTCAACGTGGTGGCATGATGACACTTTCAGCGACCGAATACCCGCTCGGACTGCTGTCCGAGATTCCGCCCGGCGAGGGCCGCGAGTTCGTCGTCGCGGGCCTGCCCATCGCCGTGTTCCACACCCGCAGCGGGGCCGTCTACGCCACCCAGGCCCTGTGCCCCCACCGCGACGGGCCGCTGATCGACGGCCTGATGGGCGGCACCACGCTCCTGTGCCCGTTCCACGCCTGGAAGTTCGACCTGCGCACGGGCGAGGCGCTGCTGGGCCAGTGCGGACTGGAGACCTACCCCGTGCGCCTGGACGCCGGCCAGATCGTGCTGACCCTTGATCCCGTCCACCAGGCCCCACAGACCCCGTCGCCGCAGGGCGGCGAGGAGATCGGCATCGACCAGACGCCCGTCGGCTCCCACGCCGGCCCGGCGATGAGTGCATAGTCTGTCGCACAAGGCCTGTCCCCTC
>CAXUCQ010000464.1:0-2971 GCA_964249295.1 uncultured Armatimonadales bacterium
GTCAGGGCCGCCTCCGCCGGCCCGGCAGGGGCGGGCGTTCCGGGGGCGTCCGGCTCCCGGCGGGTGAACGGGACTTGGAAAAGATCATACCCGTTGTCGAGCGCGACGGCGCCGACGCCGGGGGCGTCCAGGAAGAAGCGGCACTGCAGCTCCACGCCGACTTTGAAGCGAGGGTCGGACGCGAGCGCGGCGTCGATCTGGGCGTAGGCGTCGCGCGTGGGGATCGTGTGTTCCGCGCCGAAGACCATGAACGGCTGGCCGTCGCGCGTGGTCTCGGTCATGTCCTGGTAAGTGGTGTCCCGGTCCCCTTCGCGGGCCGAGGCATTCTGGAGTCGGGCGCGCAGGTCGGCCTGCACGGCGGCGGGCAGCAGTCCGAAGGGGACGTCGCCGCCCCAGCGGTACGATTTGGGATCGCCGGCCAGCGTCTGCACCAGGTCCGGGGGCAGCGCGCCGGGGTCGTCCGGCGCAAACGGCAGTTGCTCCCACCAGCGGTCGGCGGCCAGGGCGCGGGCCGAGTCCGCGATCATCGCCTTGAGCCGCGCGTTCCAGGCGGAAACGACATCCTTGATGATCCGGCGGCGGGTGCCGACGCCTAAAACGTCATCGGTCAGCACGAAAGCCGGGCCGACCCGCCGCCACGTCGCGGCCAGGCCCAGGTCCAGCGCTCCGAGCAGGTCGGCGGCCGGGACGGGCCGGGACGTGTCGCCCAGAAAGAAGAGCGGCAGGGGCGCGTAGTGCGGGTCGCAGTAAAGCTCCGTGTGCGTGACCTGGGCGATGCGCGTCACCAGATCGTCCGCCGTTCGGAGGCCGTCCAGCGGGACCGGCGCGGCGAAGGCCGCCGCGTCGAGGCGCAGGTCGCCGCCCTTGGGCGTGTTGGGGACCTCGGCACGCAGGCCCGAGTCCGGCGTGTCATCCGAGGCCGAACGGGTTGCGGAGAGTTTGAGCGGCACGGGGTCGGGCGTCCGGCTGTCGTCGCGCCAGGCGAAAAAGCCCATGTTGCCCTTTGGTATGTTGAAGGTGTACTGGGCCAGCAGGTTGGCGTGCAGGCGCGTCCCGCCGCCGAAGACATCGGCGGGCAATGTTCGGACCTGCTCCGAATAGGCGGCCCGCGCCTTCCCGAAGGCGGCAGGGTTTTTGGGGCTGAACTGGGGCGACGGGATTCCCGTCGGGACGACCTGCAGGGCGCGGGGTAGGGCCGCTTGGAAGAACGCGCGCTGCTCGTCGGACAGGTCCTCCGCGCCCAGCCCGGTCGTACCCAGGAGGCGCATCTGCGCGGGCGACAGGCTGCCGAGCAGGATCTTCAGCGCCTGCTTCATCGGGACGTGTCCGGCGGACAGGGCGAAAGCGTCCGGCGCCCCGTTCAGCACGACCATCGTCGCCGGGGCGAGCGCGGTGACGGCGCCGAAGTCCCGGACGATCTGCCCGTAGCGGTCAGCGACGCCTGCCAGCGTCCGGTCATCGGGCGGCGGGTCGGACGGGGCGGCGGGCGCTGGGCGTCCCATTTCCCGCGCCATCAGATCCGCTGTGTAAACGGACTGAGGGGCAACCGTCAGCAGGAGGGTGGACTTGCCGAGCGCGTCGGGCGGCAGCGACCGCAGGGCGCTCGCCAGGCTCTGTGGGGAAGTCGGCTTCGGCGGTGGTGTCTGGGCGGTCGCCGGACGGGACAGCAGGACCAGCCCCAGAACGGCGGCGAGCAGCAGGGGACGCATAGACGCTCCTTGTCGGCACGGTGTCTGCGCCATTATAACACGGAGGGTCAAGCCCCGCAACGGTTGCCAGGAGTCCGCCCCATGGCGCTCAACATCCCCCAAACCGTCACTCCTACCGCAGCAGCGTCTCGGCGGCGATTTTGCCGGTGTCGTGGAGGCGCGCGGCCTGCGTCAGTGCGCGCGCCGTCGCAGCGTCCAGACTTAGCAGGCGGGACAGGCGCGCGGCCAGTTGGGCGGCGTTCTCGTTGGGCGACGCAGGGAAGTTGTCGGTGGGCGCAGGGGTGTCGTCGCGCGGTCCGTCGTGTGTCGGGCGCTGGGCTAGGGCGCGCACCGCCGGGTCGTCCGCCGTCCGCGCCTGGTCGCGGCCCAGGCGCTTGGCGGCGTACATCGCCCGGTCGGCGGCTTCCACCAGGCCCGCGCGGTCCGGCGCGTGGTCGGGGCAGACGGCGACGCCGAGCGAGCAGGTCAGGCGGAGGCCGTCGCCGATGGGCAGCGTGAGACCGGCCACGCCCTGGCGGATGGCTTCGGCGGCCACCCGCGCACCGGCCAGATCCGTGTCCGGCAGCAGGGCCACGAACTCCTCGCCGCCCCAGCGCCCCACGGCATCGCCGGCGCGCGTCCGCTCGCGCAGGACGTTGCCGACCTCGCGCAGGGCCAGGTCCCCCGCCGGGTGGCCGTGCGTGTCGTTGAGCGCCTTGAAGCGGTCCAGGTCCAGGAACAAAAGGGCGCAGGGGCGGCCCGAACGGCGCGCGCGCTCCAGGGCGGCGTCGATGGCGGCGACCGCGCCGCGGTGGTTCAGCAGGCCGGAGATGGCGTCCGTGGTCGCCAGCGCCTCCAGGCGCGCGTTGGCGGCGGACAGGGCGCTCAGGTTCCGATGCAGCTCCTCGTGGGTCGCCAGCAGTTCCTCGTTCAGCTGCTGCATCCGCTCGGCGCTCCCCGAGGCCTCCCGGTAGGAACCCGCCAGGCGCGTGTTAAGCGCGACGTTCTCCAGGATCGCCAGCACCTGCCGCAGCAGCACCAGGGCGATCATGACGCTGCCGCCGATGTAGACGCCCCGCGCCAGGGCGGGCGGCACGTGGGACCGGAACGTATACAGCACGAGGGCCAGAAAAGACGGCAGCAGCAGGTACGGCAGCAGGCTGGGCCAGGCGCTCATGGGCTGGAGGCCGCCGTCCCGCTCGTCCTCGGCGACCGTCTGCGGCAGCGTCAGGGCGCTGACGGCCAGGCCGATCGGCATGTAGCCGAGCGACCAGCCCAGGTCC
>CAXUCQ010000465.1:0-2959 GCA_964249295.1 uncultured Armatimonadales bacterium
CGTCGAGCGCCTGCAGGGCGGCGAGCGCCCCACCATCCTCGTCTCCGCGACCGCCAGCGACCCCGCCGTGATCGCCGCCCGCGCCGAGTTCCTGCTGGGCCTGAACCGCGCCAACGTCGCCTTCTCCCGCGCCCAAAAACGCCTCGTCGTCGTCTGCTCCGCCCGCCTGCTCGCCCACATCCCCCCCACGGTCGAGCACTACGCCCAGGCCCTGCTCTGGAAGTCCCTCCGCGCCGCCTGCCCCGTCCCCCTCGGCGGGACCGAGATCAACGGCCACGCCGTCCGCCTCTACACCGCCCCGGCGGAGCCGTGTTGAATTCGGCCTACGGAAGCGTACCGCTTGACAGTACGCTTCCGTGGCGGGTATGCTTGCCGCATGATCTTCAGCTTCCGGGACGCCGAGACGGAAAAGGTGTTTCACAACCGAGTTTCGCGGAAGCTGCCGTCCGACATCCAAACCGTCGCTCTTCGGAAACTGCTGCAACTGCACGCGAGCGTCAGCCTGCGGAGCCTGAGCGTCCCACCGGGCAACCGCCTTGAAGCCTTAAAAGGCAGCCGCCTCGGGCAACACAGTATACGGATCAATGACCAGTGGCGTGTCTGCTTCGTCTGGCAGGAAGCCGACGAGCAGCGGCAGACGCCGGCCGGGGCGCGCGACGTGGAGATCGCGGACTATCACTGACGAGGAGGTTTGGACGAACGACTATGGAAGAACGACTGCCCAACATCCATCCCGGCGAGATTCTGCGGCTGGACTTCCTGGAGCCGCTGGGCCTCACGGCCTATCGCCTCGCCAAAGACATCAGAGTCGGGCGGGTGCGCGTGTCCGAGATTCTCAACGGCAGACGGGACATTACCCCTGACACGGCGATTCGGCTGGGCCTGTACTTCGGCATCGAGCCGGCCTTCTGGCTCAACCTTCAGGCCCACTACAACCTCGTTGAGACCCGCCTGGCGAACACCGCCCAGTACAGCGCCATCCCCCGCTGCGGCAAACTCGACCAGGCCGCCTGATGAGGGTTGCAAATAGTCTGGGGATGCCGCCAGGGGAACAAACGCCGCCCTTCTCCTGCACCCAGAGGGTGCTTGGCGTCCTCGCCGCTCAGGCGCGGGTTTTCAACCCGCGCCCTCCCCTATGCGCCCCGCCCGCATCGGCCTCTCGTCCTTTCTTAATCCAGCCGCAGCAGATCCGCCGCCGTCCGGGGCCGGGCCGCCGCTTCCGGCACTCGTTCCGGCAGCGCACTCCGCCGCACGCCGTCGGAGGGCCGGAAACAGAAGGCGGGGCGTTCCAACGGCACTGCCTGGGGCGCGTCCCCGGCGTCGGCCTGGCGCTTCTCCTCAACTGGCCCCCCCGCCTCGTACAACGTCGTCCAGTCCGGCCCCTGGCGGGCGTCGTCCAGACCCGCGCCGAGGGCGCAGCGCAGCAGGGACGCGGGGGACGGGCCGAGCGCGGCGGGCCGGCCGTCTTTATTGGTCCGGCGGGGCGGCAGGTACAGGTGCAGCGACCGTTTGGCGCGGGTCATGGCGACGTAGAGCAGGCACAGCATCCCCGTGGTCTCCTCGTCCTGGGCGGCCTGGGCGGCGGCGGCCAGGGCGGGCATCAGGTCCTGGATCGCCTTGTTGGGGTAGGCGTAGACGGCCTCGACCGGCGACGCGCCCGCCGCGAGGGCATCCACGGGCGCGCGCTGGACCAGGCAGACCGGGGGCGTCGGGGCGGTGCGCCAGTGGAGTTCGGGCAGGAACACCGCGTCGAATTCCAAGCCTTTGGCCCGGTTGATCGTCATCACACGCACGGAGGCCGAGCCGGGGTTCTCGGCGACGGACTCGCGCACGGCGCGGACGAACTCCGAAGGGCGCAGCGGCGCCTGGGACAGTCCGTCGAACTCGGACGCCAGTTCGACCAGTTGTTCCAAGCGCCGCGCCGTCCGGTCCGGGCCGTGCGCGGCCAGCAGGACGGCCCATCCGGCGACAACGCCGGGGTAGCCACGCGCGAGTATCCGGGAGCGGATTCGAGACGCGGCGGCCTGAAGGAGTCGCGGCGCAGAATAATCCCCCGGCCCCAGACCGACACTCACGGCGAGCGGCGAACGGGCGACGTGGTACGCCGCCGCCGTGTGGCCCGGATGGTCTGCCAACGTCAGCGCCGCCAGGATCAGCTCCACCGCCGGGTCGTCCGCGATGCGGCCCGCACCCTCGCCGCTGACATGGACGCCCTGCGCGCGCAGCAGGTCGGCCAGCCCGACGACGGTCTTGTTCGTCCGCGCCAGCACGCCGACCGTCTTTCCCGGCCCCAAGCGGCGCACTTGGGCGGCGATGCGCTCGGCGCAACGGGCCAGGTGGCCGGGCGCGTCGGCGGGGGCATCGCCGCCGGCCTCGTCGTCGGGGGCCGACGCCCCTCCGTCGGGCGACACGCTGAGTTCCACCCGGCCCGGCAGGCCCTGCAGATGTCCGGCGCTCCGGTGAGGCTGAAAGAACGCCGACCAGCGCGCGGCGGGCGCCTCGCACCCCGCCAAGGCTTCGTTGGCCGCCAGATGCCCGAACACGGCGTTGACGGCCTCCAAGACGACCGGCGCGGAGCGGAAGCTGACGTCCCGGTCCTGGGTCTGCATGGCGGGGATCGCCGTCCCGACGCGCTCGAAGATCTCCGCCCGCCCGCCGCGCCAGCCGTAGATGGCCTGCTTGGCATCCCCGACCACGAAGACGGACCCCGCGCCCCGCGCCGCCGGCAGCGCGAAGCCCTGCAGCAACCCCCACTGCGCGTCCGCCGTGTCCTGGAACTCGTCCAGCAGCAGGTGTTCCACGCCCCCGTCCAGGCGCCGCGCCGTTTCCGCCGCATCGCCGAGGACCCGCGCCAGCAGCCGCGGCACTTCGGAAAACAGCAGCAGCCCTTCGGCCCGGCGCAGGGCCTCGTACGCCTGGGCGAAGCACCGGCACAGGTCGCGCACGGCGTCGGTCCGCC
>CAXUCQ010000466.1:0-1844 GCA_964249295.1 uncultured Armatimonadales bacterium
CCGACGTCACCACGGCCGCGCCCTCCTCGTCGCCCTCCTCGTCGCCCTCCTCCGACTCGTACTCGGCGGCGGTCTGGGCGGCCTCGACCGCGTCCGCCAGGGCGGCTTCGGCCTCGCCCAGACGGGCGGCCAGGGCGTCCAGCTCGTCGGCCTCAGCCCCGAAGAAGCGGCGCACCAGGTATGGGTCCGGGATCAGGGTCGGACTCCAGCCCGTCGAGGCGATGGTCTTGAGGTCGTACTTGATGCCGTCCCACCAGTTCACGAATACGCCGGCCACCTGGAAGCGGTCCAGCAGGCCGACCGGGACCAGGTCGCGCAGCAGCGAATCCATCAGGGCGCGGCGGACGGCGGGCAGGCAGCCCCCGCCGAAGGCGACGTAGGCGCCGATCCCCTCGCGGGTGCGCTCATGGCTCGGGGCCGGCGACGGCTCGGGGGCCAGGCGGGCGAAGTCGTCGCGGGCGGTCCCCCACCAGTGGGCGAGGTGGCCGCGCATGGACTCGAGCGTCTCGCGGACGCACGGCTCGCCCTCGATCCGGGCGCGGAGGGCGTCCCGGCTGGCGATGTCCGGGCGGAAGTCGTCGTAGCCTCCATTGCGCGGGGCCAGCACGCGGGCCGGGTCGAAGCCAAACTTGCGGAGCGTGGCCCCCGATGCGGCGACCTCGGCGCGGGGCACGCCGCCGTGCAGGTGAGCGCGCACGTCCTCGGGGGCCGGCGCGGGCGTGTTGTCCACGTAGCGGCGGATGTTCAGGTTCCAGTCGTTGCGCTCGATCTCGTCCAGGCCCACCAGGCGCGCGTAGCCGGGGATCGGCTCGTGGGGCGCGTCCGCGGCGGCCCGGATCTTGTCGATGTCCTCGGGGCGCAGGAAGTTCTGGTTCTTGCCCTCGCCGAACTCGCGGTCGGCGTTGACGAACAGCACCCTCCCGTGCAGGCCGTCCGGCTTGTCCTTGTTGAGAATGAGGACGCAGGCCGGGATGCCGGTCCCGTAGAAGAGCTTGGGCGGCAGGCCGATGATCGCCTCGATCACCCCCGCCCCGTCGCACAGCATCGCGCGCCGGATCTCCTTCTCCTTGCCGCCCCGGAACAGGACGCCGTGGGGCATCACGACCGCCCCGCGCCCGCCGCGCTTGAGCGAGGCCAGCATGTGCTGGACGAACATCAGGTCGGCCTTCTTGCCCGTCTCGGGGGCCAGCCCGTAGGCGAATCGCTCCCGATGGGCGCACTTGGACGCCTCGTAGTTCTGGGAGAACGGCGGGTTGGCGATCACGCGGTCGAACTGCTTCAGGCGACCGCCCTCCACGTTCAGCGGGTCGGCCAGCGTGTCGCCGAACTCGACGTGCGTGTTGGTCAGGTTGTGCAGGATCAGGTTCATCTTGGCGATGGACACGACGGCCCCGTCATTCTCCTGGCCGTACAGGGCGAGGTTCTGGCCGTCCCCGCCCTGCTCCTCGACGTACTGCGACGACTGGATCAGCATGCCGCCGGACCCGACCGTGGGGTCGTACACCTCCATGCCTTGCGCGGGCCGCAGCAGCTGGACGAGCAGGCGCACGACCCGGTAGGGGGTGTAGAACTGGCCGCCCTTCTTGCCCGCGCTGTCGGCGAAGAACTTGATCAGGTACTCGTAGGCCGCCCCCAGCAGGTCCGGGAACTCGAAGTTGTCGTTGACCAGGGTGACCGTGCTGTAGTGGTCCAGCAGGTCCTTCAGGTCGGAGTCCTTGAGTTTGGGCTTGCCGTTGACCTCCGCCTTGAAGTTGATGTGCGTCAGCACCCCGCGCAGCGGCTCGTTGTCGGCCTCCAGGGCGGCCAGCGCCTTGTTGAGCATCTCGCCGACGTTGGTCTGGAGG
>CAXUCQ010000466.1:1854-2953 GCA_964249295.1 uncultured Armatimonadales bacterium
ACGCCGTTGTCGTCCACGAACGGCTCGGACCAGCGGGCGCGGGCCGGCACGAAGAAGGTCTGGCCGTAGGAGGTGCGGTCCTCCAGCAGCTCCTCCACCTGTCCGGCCGGCAGGCGGGCGTAGCGGGCGCGGATGCCCGCCCGCGTCTCGTCGAAGACGTCGGACATACGCTTGAGGAAGAGCAGGCCGAAGATGTACTCCTTGTACTCGGAGGCGTCCATCTTGCCGCGAAGGACGTCCGCCGCCTTCATGAGGAAGCTCTCGAGTTGTGGGAGGGTGATCTTGCCGCTCGCCATGCGCTCTGGGGATATTTCTGTGAGATTCAATGTTGCCCTGTCCTCGACGGTTTCCTTAGGAAAAACACTCCTGGGCACCGCGTGCTGTCTTCCTGTTACGCTATCGCAGTCCCCGGTTCTCGTCAATCGGGACCGGCCGCCAGCCACAAGTCGGGATAGGGAGGCGCTTGGACCCCCTGGTTTTACTCCGCTATCAGGCCCAGGCTCTCCCGCGCCAGCCTCCGCGTGTCGTCAGGGTCGTCCTCGGCGCGTTCCGCCAGAGTAGGCACCCACACCTGACGGTCTTGCAGGAGCTTGAGCAGAACACGGACGTAGTACGCCCCAGGCTTCTCCAACACCCCCTGTTGTTTCTCACGGGCGAGACGTTCGCGCGTGGCGTGCAGGGCCTGACGGGGCAGGTCGGAGAGGTCGTGCCGTTCGCAGACGGCCAGCAGCTGCCGGTGGCGCCGCTCGCTGCCCCAGTCGCGCAGTTCCTCCACGATTTTCGCCGCCTCAGCCTTAAGTCCTTCTCCGAAAACGTCACGACGCTCCGAACAGCCATCCGGGGCTGCGTCACCATCTTCACAGGAGACGGAGGCGACCCTCGCCCCAACGTTCAACGTTTGTTTTTTAGGATTCTTTTTTTCTTTTCCTGAAGAACGTTTCTTTGACTCTATATAAGGGGGTGTATTTTTTAGACCCCCAATTTTTAGACCCCTAAAATCTGGGGGTGTATTTTCTAGACCCCCAGAGGTTGCGTCCCGAGAGGGGTCCTCCAGGATCGGGTCCCGCAGCGCCCGTCGCGTCCGGTCGATGGCCTCCCG
>CAXUCQ010000467.1:0-2945 GCA_964249295.1 uncultured Armatimonadales bacterium
CCGTGACGGAGGGGCGGCCGAAAAGAAACGCCGGGCGGCCTTTGTGGGCCGCCCAGCGCAAACCAGGCCCAGGGAGAGACGGAGTCGCGTCTCAAGCAGAGGACCGATCAAAGCCTTTGTAGCGCGTCCCTTGGAACGAGAGTGTGCCTCGGTCGCCTTCGACCAGCAGACCGTAATCCCGCCCGCTCAGGCCCAGTTCCTGCCGCCCGCCGTCCTGTGTCTCAAACGTGGCGTAGTAGGACGTGTTGACACTGCCCCCGGTGTCGGTGCCGCTCGTCCCCCAGGTGTTCGTGCGCTTCGCCACCACAGTGGCCGCGACGGATTGCACCGGCTGACCATTGTTGTACGCCCATTGCCGGACACTCTTGATTATGGCATTAGCGATGGTGCCGATGATCAGCACGAAGACAACGCCGATCAAGATCGGGACGATGGCGAACAGAACCCCAAAGCCGGCGAAATCTTTTGGCATGACATTTCTCCCTGTGTGGACAATCTGAAGCAGTGGCGCCACTGAGTTGCGCCTGGTAGATCGGACACCCCAAGGGCCTGAGAGTTGCGGTCCCAATCACGCCGTGGGCTTTATTCAGGCACAAGCCTGCCGACGAGTTGATAAACCTCGGTCGAAGCATTCGCCTCTCGGCAGGGTTTGTCCCCGTGCAAGGTCTCCAGGACCCACTGCGCGTTGTCAACGGCGTCGTCCCGCAATGGGGCGAGACGTTCGTAGAGGCGTGCGTCGCCCTTGTCATACTCACAATCGAAGTGCTTCTTCCAATACACATCGCTCAAGCGCCGCTCCACGGCAGCGCTGTCGGGGAAGTCACGCTTGACGCGCTCGAAGTGGGCCAGCAGCCATACCTCGAACGATGGGTTGGACAAACAAACCTTGATGTTGTGCTTTTTGGCAAAGGCGAGGGCCGCCGTCAGCGAGGCTCCGTGCGCGGCGTGTTCCACGTCCATTACGCACCAGACCTCGTCGTAGACCTTACCGCGAGTGCGCTCCGACTTGATCTTTGCCATCGCCGTTTCCACCGTGACGACGGCATTCTGGCCCCTTCCAGGGTTGACGTCGATGGTAAAGACATGACGAGCGCCGCAGTCCCGGCAGAAGTCATCGAGGTAGGCGTATTCCGTGCGGCTCCCTTCGCACTGGATCAGCACGATCTTTCTCCCGGCCTTTGGTCTAAAGGGACGCTGCCGCATTACCTGTCCACCGCCGTGTTGACCAGGGAAAAAGCGCGTCCGAGGTAAGGCGTGCCGCCGTAGCGCCCCGCCAGGTAGTTTCGGAGAAACGATTCGGAGTTACGTATGGGCGGCTGGATGTCAGCCAGTGAGAAGAACGTGGAAGCGCCGTAGCACTTCTCCGCCAGCACAATCTGGTCGCGCCGGAACAAAACGCTGTCCAGCAAAATGGCGTCGTGCGTGGTGAACAGCAACTGCGCCCCGTTGAGATTGGCTTCGGGACTTTGGAACATCTCCAATAATCTGCGGGTAATAAGCGGGTGCATACTCGCGTCGAGTTCATCGATCACGAGAAGTCTGCCGGTTGCAAGTGCATCAAGAAACACACCCGCCAATCCAAATAGTCGTCGAGTACCATTGGACTCGTCTTGTATGAAGTCAAACTCAACGAGAGGCTGGCCGTTTCCTCTTTTCAAGGCTTCGATTTGTTGAACAGGAGAAAGGAGCACTGCGGCACGTCGCGCCTTGTAAAAAGCCTCTGGTTCAGTCAGGGAATTCATATCGCTAGGGATGTTTTTCAGGGAATACTCGTGCCTAACCGAAAGCGTCTCTATGCCTGTGTCGGCATCATTGAGTAGACTTTCTACCTGCCGACGAAACTCTTCATCTTCTTCACAACGGCTTGCTGTATAAGTGATGAGCGATTCCACATCGCTTGACACATCATGAGTCCGCATGAGATGTGATAAATAGCGGTACACCGGCAGCAGTTCCTTAACATTTTCACGAGCGGCAGTGGAGAGAAGTAATCCGTTGTCACGAGTGCGATTAAAGATCAACCCTCCGACCGGTGCGAGCTGAGAACCCCATAAGCATTCCCCACTTTCCTGCGATCCGGCAGAATTACGGTGGAAGTTGAACAGGTCTTTCTCGCTTGTCTCAGTCTTGGCCGATAACCATTCCTCACGAACGCGCTGACGGTCAGCCGCAAACCCATAGGTGTAAACGGTGCCGTTGGTGACGAATGTGATCTCGAAGCGAGACGGTTTATCCCGTGTTTCCGGGTCCAGCCGATACGGCTCCGCCGCCAAGATCGGGTCGCCGTCGTTCATCTTCGTCGCCGAGTCGCGCACGAACGCCGACATCGCGCCGACGGCTTTGACCAGGTTGCTCTTGCCCGAAGCGTTCGCGCCAAACAGCCCGACGGCCTTGAGCAGCCGGTAGCCGGGGCGCTTGATGAGGTTGCCGGGGTGCCGCGCCGCGCGGTCGGCCACAAAGCTCAGCGTCTGTTCGGCGTTGATCGAGCGGTAGTTGGCGACTTTGATCTCGATTATCATGGCGTGTCTCCTGACGGACGCCGGCTTCGTGCGGAAAAGTTACACGAGCAGTATTCCTAAGGCCATTATACCGCGCTTCGGGATGCATCACATAAGGGGCGAAGTCGAGGCACTGCGACGGGAGGAAACCTGCCGCGTCACGGTGAACTAAGCGGCGCAGCGCGATTTTCAGGAAGGCACACGATGAAGATACATGAATACCAGGCCAAGCAACTGCTGAAACAATACGGCGTCCCCGTCCCCGAGGGACAGGTCGCGGCGACGCCCGCCGAGGTGCGCGAAGTGGCGCAGATGCTCGGGCGCAGGGTCGTCATCAAGGGGCAGGTGCATAGCGGCGGGCGCGGCAAGGCGGGCGCGGTCAAGCTGGCGGACGACGCCAACGCGGCGGAGGCCGTCGGGAAGGACTTGATCGGCAAGACGCTGTTC
>CAXUCQ010000468.1:0-2943 GCA_964249295.1 uncultured Armatimonadales bacterium
CGCCGAGTGGGTCCGCCGGCCGCCCGCAACGCCTGACCCTGGAAACGGCTTCACCTCCCAAGTCCTGGCCCGGATCGCCGCCGGCCCGGCGCCCGCCCCGCCTCCTCCTCCATGGCAAGTCCTGCTCGCCACGCTCGTGACCGTGCTGACGCTGGCGGCGCTGGCGTCCTGGGCCGGGCCGCTTCTGCCGCACCCCGCCCCTGCCGTTTTGCTCGTCGGCCTGCCGTCACCCCACGCCGTCCTCTCCCCCGAAGACCTCTGGCGGACGCTCCGTCGCGTTCCCCAAGACGCGCTCGGCGCGTGGGACACAGTGACCGCCCGGACCGGCCTCCCCTCCCGCTGGGTCTGGAGCGCCCTGGCCGTCACCCTCGGCGTGAACGCCGCGTTCGCCTGGCGGGCGCGGCATCAGCCGCGCGAGGCCGTCCGATGAACGGCAACATCGTGCGCCTGCTGCTGATCGGCCCGACTGCCGTCGTCCTGCTGACGGCGTTTCTCGCCGCCGCCGCCCTGCTGGCCGGGGCGGCGGGACGCCTGGGACGCTTGACGAGGCTGGGATGGCGGGCCACGGACCGCCTGTCCCATGGTCGCGCCTTGCTGCCGCTCTGGGGCCTGGCCGCGCTGCTCCTCCTGCTGCTCGCGTCCGCCGTCCTGTTCCACATCAAGCCCCTAGCCCTGCTGGGACTGCTCGTCCTGCTGCTGGGGCTGACGCTGGCCGGGTTCGGCCTGGGCGTCGGCGCCGCGCGGTGCGGGCGTTCCCTGGCCGCCGCTCTGGGACAGCCGTTCGCGCCCCCGCTCCTCACGCTCGTCCTCGGCCTGACAACCTTCCTCCTCGCCGCCTTCCTCCCCTTCCTCGGCTGGCTGGTCGTGCTTCTCGCACTGCTGACCGGCATCGGCGCGACCCTGGACGTGCTCGTGCGGCGGAAGTGAGACTCCTCGCCGCGTCAGCAGCAAAACGCGGCTTGACTAACTGCCACGTGGGTTCCGCCTGAGAGTCACAAGACCCAAGACAAGGAAGCAAAGGCCGATGCCGGCGTATGCGTGGTGATGGGGGCTGGCTGCCACGGAGAAGAAGATGAGGCTGAGCGAGATAAAGGCTTGGCCGAGACGACGACCACGGGATGATCTCATACTGTGTCCCTTTCATAAAGCATGGGCTTGGTAATAAGAGCAAGGGACCACCAAAAGAGTGGCACTCGTCTGAGAGGTGTTCCGTCGAACGGCCAAGGCTAGTTCTTGGCGGCAGGTGAACACGGCGGATCTTCGGAGGCCGAATCAGCGCATCCCGAACAGCGCGACGGCGTTCGCGGTCGTGGCCTGGGCGACGGTTTCAAGGGGCAGGTTCTTCACGTCGGCGACGGTCTGGGCGATGGACGGGAGGTAGGACGGCTCGTTGCGCCTGCCGCGCCGGGCCTGAGGGGCGAGGTAGGGGCAGTCGGTCTCCAAGAGCAGCCGGTCGAGCGGGGCGTGGGCGACGGCGGCGCGCACGGCGTCGGACTTCTTGAACGTGGCGACGCCGCCGATGCCCAAATAGTACCCACGGCCCAGACAGGCCTGCGCGGCGGCAGTGTCTCCGGTGAAGCAGTGCATCACGACCGGGGCCACGGTCGCGGATTCGCCCAGCACACCCAGCACGTCATCCTGGGCGTCCCGGCAGTGGATGATCAGGGGCAAATCGGGGCGCAGCGACGCCGCCCAGGCGATCTGGGCGGCGAAGGCGTCCCGCTGCCGCGGGCGCGGGACCGTGTCCCAGTGGTAGTCCAGGCCGATCTCGCCGCAGGCGACGATCTTAACGGGGTTGTCGTCGTACAGCGCGCGCAGGTGCGCGGCGGCCTCGTCGCCCCACTCCCCGGCGGCCTCGGGGTGGATGCCGACGGCGGCGTAGAGGCCGTCGTCCCCAGCCAGCAGTGCGGCCCGGCGGCTGCTCGCCTCGTCGTAGCCGATCACCAGCAGCCGGGAAACGCCGGCCTCGGACGCGCGCGCGCGCACCGCCGCCCGGTCCCCGTCGAAGTCGGGGTGGTTCAGGTGGCAGTGCGTGTCGATGAACCTCATCCCGTAGGGGCGCATGGCGATGCGCCCTCCCCGCGGAAGGCCGCGCCTAGAACCGGATGCCGGCCATGACCTGCAGGCCGCTGGGCTCGTAGGTGCCG
This sequence comes from uncultured Armatimonadales bacterium, assembly GCA_964249295.1. GTDB lineage: Bacteria > Armatimonadota > Armatimonadia > Armatimonadales > Capsulimonadaceae > CAZZVX01. Next base: position 2,148 of record CAXUCQ010000468.1, read on the forward strand.
ACCTTCTCGATGAGGTGGTAGCGCGCCTCGACCATCAGGTTGCTCGGCAGGTCCAGGCCCGCGCCGACGTAGCCGCCGATGGCGACCTTGTTGGTGTTCTGCTGGATGTCGTTGTTGTCCGGCAGGTTCTCGTGGACGAAGTACGCGCCGGCCCCGAAGCCCACGTAGGGGTGGACGGTCCCCTGCCCCAGCTGCAGCGCGAACTGGCCGACCGTCACCGGGATGATGCGGATGGTGTTGCCGCCGCTGGAGCGCTCGATGTAGTCCACCGAAAGCTCGGTGCGGGTCACCCCCGGCTGGCCCTGAATCCGGTAGTCGAGGCCGCCGCCGTAGAACGTCTTGCCGCTGTTGGCCTTGAGCCGCGAGTTGAAGGGGAAATAAACGCCGCCCCGCACCGTCACGATGGGCGGCTGCTCGCTGGCCGTCGGGATGTCGGTCTGCGCCGACGCGGGCCGGCCCGCCCCGAGCAGGGCGAACGCGCCCGCCGCGACGGCGGTCGAGAGGACGGTCGTCTTCAGAAAAAGGCTGCGCATGAAGTGGGTGGCTCCTTTGGGCGTCGTGTGCGTGCTGCCTGCCGGTCGGGATCGCGCGAATGGCGCACACGCGGCAGCCCGGCTTGTGCGCCCATTATAAGTGCTGGGAGAGGGATTTGGCAAGCCCTGCCCCCCCCCCTGCCGCAAGGCGATTGCGTATAGCCTCAGAGCGGAAGGGCGACACGGACAGAGGAGGGCGACCCACCGGGTTGCCCCTACCCCAAGAAGGGAGGAGGATGCGTCCTGCCGAAGAGACGCGATCC
>CAXUCQ010000469.1:0-1756 GCA_964249295.1 uncultured Armatimonadales bacterium
CTTCGAGGAGTTCCTGGCCGAAACAACCGAGGTCTATTACAGCCACCCGCTGGCGCAGGAGGAGATCGGCTACGTCGGCATGGCGGACATGGCCGGCTGGCGCCGCATCGGCCTGGATGAGCGCGAGCCGTGGGAGCCGACGCCCCTAGAAAGCCCGGCCGATGGACACTAGCGCGACCCCGCAGACTTCGGACACCGTGGTCGCCCTGGAAGCGGGCCGCTTCTGGGACCCCGGCCGGGACTTCGCCACCGACGAGCGCGCCCAATCCCCCCTGTTCTGGAACGACGAGCGGCTGAGCGCGGGCGCGGACCCCATCGCCTACGGGCGCAACAACTCCGGGACCGGCGTCGGCGGCTCGACCCTGCACTACACGGCCTACACGCCGCGCGCCCAGCCCGACGACCTGCGCCTGCACGCGGAGTTCGGCGTGGGCCGCGACTGGCCGCTCGACTTCGCCGACCTGGCCCCCTACTACGACCAACTCGAACACTTTCTGGGCGTCTCCGGCCCGTCGCCGTACCCGTGGGGGCCGCCGCGCCGCACGGGCTACCCGCTGCCGCCCTTGCCGCTCAACGGCGCGGCCCAACTCATGCGGCGCGGCGCGGCCAAGTTGGGCCTGCGGACGTCGCCCGCCGCCAACGCCGCCCTGTCCGGGCCGTACTACCAGCCCGGCGTCGGCTGGCGCCGGGCCTGCACCAACCGGGGCTTCTGCCAGGCCGGGTGCAGCACCGGCGCCAAGGCCAGCATGGACGTGACCTTTGTGCCGCTGGCCCAGGCGCACGGGGCCGTCGTGCGCGCCGAATGCTTCGCCACCCGCATCGAATTGGACGATCGGGGCCGCGTGTCGGGCGTGGTCTACGAGCATGACGGGCGCGAAGAGCGCCAGCGCTGCCGCGCGCTGTTTTTGTGCGCCGGGGCCGTCGAAACGCCGCGCCTGCTGCTCCTGAACGGCCTGGCGAACGGCAGCGGGCAGGTGGGCCGCAACTTCATGGCCCACACGGGGGTGCAGGTCTGGGGCCGCTTCCCCGAAGACGTGCGGCCCAACAAGGGCATCCCCGGCGCGCTGATCTCCGAAGACACGCACCGCCCCCAATCGCTCGGCGGCGCCTGGGGGGACGCCGACTTTGCGGGCGGCTACCTGCTCCAGTCCATCGGCGTCATGCCCGTCACCTACGCCTCCCAGGTCGCGCGCGGGCGCGGCCTGTGGGGCGACGCCCTGCGCGAACACCTGCGCGGCTTCAACCACGTCGCCGGCATCAACATCCTGGGCGAGTGCCTGCCCGACCCGGCCAACTTTCTGGAACTGAGCGACGAACGGGACGCGCGCGGCCTGCCCAAGCCCCGCATCCACTTCACGGCGGGGCCGAACGAGGCCAAGATGTCCGCCCACGCCGAGGCGCTGATGCGCGCCCTGTGGGCCGAAGCGGGCGCCTGCGACGTCTGGGCCTTCCCGCGCTACGCCCACACGGTCGGCACGTGCCGCATGGGCCACGACCCCGCCGACGCCGTCGTGGACGCCGACGGCCGCTGCTTCGACGTGCCGAATTTGTTCATCTCGGACAACTCGACGTTCCCGAGCGCGCTGAGCGTCAACCCGGCGCTGACCATCATGGCGCTGAGCCTCCGCACCGCCGACCGCTTCCTGGAAAAGAAGCGACGGGGGCAATAGGATCGCCCCCCGGCCCCCCCCCAGAGGGGGGGGGGGGGGGGGGGGGGGGGGGGGGGCGGGGGGGGGGGCGGCGGGGGGGGCGGCGG
>CAXUCQ010000469.1:1766-2916 GCA_964249295.1 uncultured Armatimonadales bacterium
GTACATAGGGCCCCGGGCGGAGGCCGCCGCTGTGCCCCGGCGCTCCTCCTCCCCCCGAATTGGGGGCCGGGGGGCAATCCTTTAGAAACAAACAACACCCATGCCCGACAGCTTCCTCGACACCCTCAAGACCCGAGCGGCGGCGGACGGCCCCAGCGGGGACCAGTACGGCGGCGCGGCGGGCGCCGACGGGCGCGGCCTGCCGGACGGACGATCCGGCGGCTTCCTGTTCGCCACGGGCGTCGAGTGCTCCAACCCGACCATCGACGGCGGGCGCGTCCGGCGCGACCTGCTGGCCGAGTGCGGCCACTACGAGCGCTGGCGCGAGGACTTAGGCCTGGTCAGAGACCTGGGCCTGAAGGTGCTGCGCTACGGCCTGCCCCTGCACCGGACGTTTCTGGGGCCGGGCCGCTACGACTGGAGTTTCGCCGACGAGGTGATGCGCGAGATGCAGCGGCTCGGCATCACGCCGATCTTGGACCTCATGCACTTCGGCGTCCCCGACTGGCTCGGCGACTTCCAGAACCCCGACCTGCCCACCCAGTTCGCCGGATACGCCGGGGCCGTGGCGGACCGCTACCCCTGGGTGCGCTTCTGGACGCCCGTCAACGAGATCTACGTCACCGCCCGCGCCAGCGCCAAGGACGGGCTGTGGAACGAGCAGCTCAAAAGCGACCGGGGGTTCGTCACCGCCCTCAAGCACGGCGCCGCCGCCAGCATCCTCGCCACCCAGGAGATCGCCCAGCGCTGCCCCAACGCCGTCATCGTGCAGAGCGAGAGCGCCGAGTACACCCACGAGGCGCGGGCCGTCCCGTCCCGCGAGGTCCGGCTCGAGAACCAACTGCGCCTGCTGTCGCTGGACCTGCTGTACGCGCACACGCCCGACGCCGACGCCTACCAGTACATGATGGACAATGGCCTCTCGCGCGCCGAGTACGACTGGTTCATGGCCGGCGAGCCGCCCGGCTATCAGATCATGGGCAATGACTACTACGGGCGCAACGAAAAGATTCTGATGCCCGACGGCCGGCTGTGCCAGGCCGAGGACGGGGCGGGGTGGTACCAGATCACCCGGCAGTATTACGACCGCTACCGCAAGCCCGTGATGCACACCGAGACCAACACGCTCGACGCCGACGAGGCGCCGGTC
>CAXUCQ010000470.1:0-2689 GCA_964249295.1 uncultured Armatimonadales bacterium
AGCGGCGCGGCCGTGGGGGCCCGGCAGGCCCCCGCGCCCCGGCCGCCCCCCCCCTACGGGGTGCTGTGCGGGCTCGCCGCCCCCCCCGCCGGGGGAGGGACTCCTGCTCCTAGAAACCGAACCATGACAACCGACAACACCGAAAATTGCGAAAACGAACTCGACCTGTTCACCGCCGGGCTGGACGCCGGGGACGAGGACGACGGCGACAGCAACGACGAACAAGCCGAAACGGCATGGATCGAGGCGCAGTCGGGGGAGTACGCGCTGCCCGAGGCACTGCCCGCCCTGTCCGTCACGCCGCGCCCCTACCAGAAGGAGGCGCTGGCGGCCTGGGGCCGGGCGCACGGGCGCGGCGTCGTCGTCCTGCCGACCGGGGCGGGCAAGACCGTCGTGGCGCTGATGACCATGGAGGCCATGGCCGTCCGCACCCTGGTCGTCGTGCCGACCATCGACCTGCTGCACCAGTGGCATGACACCATCTGCGCCCGGTTCGGATTGGAGTCCGACGCCGTCGGCATGATCGGCGGCGGCTTCCGCACGCGGCGGCCCCTGACCGTCATCACCTACGACTCGGCGGCGATGCCCCGGCGCGACTTGTCCGACGTCGGTCTGCTGGTCTTCGACGAGGCCCACCACCTGCCGTCGGCGTCTTACCGCACGATCGCCGCGCGTTGCCCCGCGCCGTTCCGATTGGGCCTGTCAGCGACATTGGAACGCTCCGACGGTCGCCACGACGACCTCGCAACGCTGATCGGCCCGACGGTCTACGAGCGCCAGCCCGCGACCCTGGCCCGCGACAAGCACATCGCCGACTACAAAGTCGAGCGCGTCCTGGTCAACTTGACCGACGACGAGCAGGCCCGCTATGACCAGCTCAGCGCCGAATACTCCTGGTACATGGCCGCCAACCGCCACAAGCTGATGCTCACGGGCTGTGCCAATCTGTTCGAGGCCATGATCCGCCAGGCCGGGCATGACCCCGCCGCCCGCGCCGCCCTGCGCGCCCACCGCGAGGCCCGGATGCTGGCGATGAACGCCGAAAGCAAGGTCCGCAAGGTTGAGGACCTGCTCGGCCGGCACAAGGCCGACAAGGTCATCGTCTTCTCCGAATGGAACGTCCTGGTCAACGACCTCGCCCGCCGGCTGGCCCTGCCCGCCATCACCTACCGCACCCACGCCGACGAGCGCCGCGACATCCTGGACCAGTTCCGCCGGCACCGCTACTCCAAGCTCGTCACGGGCCGCGTGCTCAACGAGGGCGTCGACGTCCCCGATGCCAACGTCGCCATCGTCGTGTCCGGCTCCTCGACCACCCGCGAGTACGTCCAGCGCCTGGGCCGCGTCCTGCGCCCCAAGCCCGGCCACGCCTATCTGTACGAGATCGTCACGCGCGGGACCAGCGAGGTCAAGACCGCTGGGCGCCGCAAGCCCAAAGAGAAGCCCGAACTGACGGGGTAGGGGCGACGATGCGGATTAGAAATTAGAAGCGCGGGTCGGAAACCCACGCCTGGGCGGCCTGCGGCCAAGCGCCCTTCGGGTGCAGGAGAGAACGCCATGTAGAGGCGCACGTCGTGCGCCCTCTTTCCCTGGGCCGTTCCCTTCTTGCGTCCGAAGGACGCTTGGCGGCGAAGCCGTCGCCTAGGCGCGGGTTTCCAACCCGCGCCCGCTCTCCTAGAAAGACGACTTTATGGCCTTCCGCCTGGAAGATTTCAAAAAGACCACGCGCAAAGCGGGCGATGGCAGCGGCGTCCCTGCCAATGTCTACCCGCACCAGATGAAGGACAAAAAATCCCTGGCGCGACTGGAGATCGCCATCCGCACCTTCGACACGCTGGTCGGCAAGCGGCGGCGGGAACTCGACGCACAGACCATGGTGGACTTCTTCGGCGACCCGCGCACTGCCCGCGGCGTCGTGGCCTGCCTGGGGCAGTATTACAAGTACCGGACGCCTCGGTTCTCCGACATCGTCGGCACGGACGCCGCCCGGCGTCTGGCCGACGCCGGACTGGCGACGCCGATGACCCTGCGCGCCCACACCTTCCGGCACGTCAACGCCCACCACGGCGGCTTTCTGACCGAAGCCGAGCGTGCCGCCGCGTATCAGACGCTGGGCGAGGCGTTCGGGCTGACGGCCCACTCCTGGGACACGCTGCTCCATTTAGACGCCGAGGAGAACCAGGTGCTGACCCGGCCCGGCGCCGTGCCGTCCGCCGCCGACATCGTCGCGCTGTACAACTTCCACGCGCTCGACACCTGTCTGCGCCGCGCCGCCAGGATCACGCTGAACGGCCTGTCGCTCACGGCCGCCGAGGCCGCCGACATCCGCGCGCTCGCCAAAGCACTCGGCGTAAAAGCGGTGATCTCCGGCTCCCCCAGAATTGGGGGCGGGGGGGGCCTCTCCAGCGCAAGCCAGTCCGTCACCCTGTCCGACCCCGAACAGTCCGGTCTGCTGCCGCGCCGTCCGGGCCGCCTGGCCCGCTGCCTGCTGCACCTGGCCCACGGGTTCGCCACCCGCGCCACGACGGGCCACGTCGACGCCCACTTAGGCACGCGCCTGTTCCGCCTGGCCCTCGGTACGGACGCCTTCAGGACCTTGGGCGCTTCGCTCAGCCCGAAGACGCTCGGCCTGTCCTTCCGGCGGCGGATCGAGGCCGGGGACGCGCTCTACAAAGGACTGGTCAAGCTG
>CAXUCQ010000470.1:2699-2907 GCA_964249295.1 uncultured Armatimonadales bacterium
CGCGCCCAGGGCGCCGCGCCGGGGTGGCGACTCAAGCGACAGCCGGACCCCCTTGTCTCCGCCCAGGGCGTGTTCCTGCCCGACCTTGTGTTGACCCACGCCGACCGCCACGCGGCCCTCGTCTTCGGCCCCGCGCCGACCGCCGACTGGGATTGTCCCGTCCTCGCCCTGCCCGCCGAGCGCCGCCCCGCCGACCCCGCCGCCGTTC
>CAXUCQ010000471.1:0-1428 GCA_964249295.1 uncultured Armatimonadales bacterium
ACTCGGCTCGGCTCGGCCAATCGCCCGTCATTTTCAGCCCCATGCCGATACAGGCGCGGTCGGCCCGCGCCGCTTCCGCCTCGTTCCCCCGGTGCGCCGCCACGAGCGAATAGCCGCCCGTGGCCCGCGCCAACTCGCGCAGTTTGGCGCCATATTGAAAATCCGAAACGCTGCCGTAGATGCGCCTAGTACTGGTCCAATAATCCCAGGCGTGCCAAAGTATCTTCGGCACTGGCGGCGTGTAGTCGGGGATGTCGTAATGGTCCCCTGCATTGCCGCGCTCAATAGCGTCGATGGCCTCGGACGCAATCTGCTCGCTCGTGTCATCGTCTTTCGCGGCAAGGTCTTGCACGACTTTGTTGCGCCAAGCGTTGACGGCCTCCTTCGCCGCGGGCTGGTCGTCCTGTGTCGGGGCCGGCAGATCGTGAACATCGTTGTAGTGGACCTGCTTGAACAGCAGGGCCGCTAGGCCGTATTGCAGGAGACTGTTGCTCGGGTCCAGTTCCGCGACCGCTCTCAGCGTCTCCAGCGCGCCTTTGGGGTCGGTCCTCGCCTGCACTCCGTAGAGCTTAAAGCGGAGGCCCGTGTTCCGTGGGGCTAGCGCCAGCGATTTCTGCCAGGCTTTGATGATGTCCGGGGCGTGGCCGGTGTTAGGGGCGTTCGTGTCGGGGTCGTATTCTGTGTAAGGGTAGGCGTCGCCCAGACCTTCCCAATAAGCCGCGTTGCTCGAGTCGTCTTTGACGGCGGCTTGGAAGGCGGCGACCGCGTCCATGGGTTTGGGCGCTCCGGGCGCTTTGGCTTCGGGATAGCCGGTATATTCCAGCAGCTTGCGCTCGTAAGCCAGGCCCCAGCCGCCGACGCTCTCGGCCTGCGCCCGCGCCGTGGGCGTCTTCGCCAGCCTCACGGCCTGCAGCCACTCGCCCTGCGCCGCGACGCCGAGCGCGATCACCCGCGCGGCGGCCTGTTTCCCGGTCAGGCGCAGGTACGTCAGGTCGTCCTTGGTCTGGAAGCGTCTGCCGGTCGCCGGTGGAACAGGGGCGGGCTTGCCAAAATCGTTCGCCTTGGGGTCCTGCTGCGCGGCCTGCCACGCGGCGAAGTCTGTGGTGTACTGCGCTTGGGCGTTCATCAACTGATCCGTCCAAAAGGCGGCATACGCGAGCGACCCGGCGCGGTCCACGTCCGCGCAGCCGAGGGCGAGGTGGTCGTCGCTGTTCTTCGGGTCCTGCCGCACGGCCTCAGTCAGATCGGCGATGGCCGACTCGAACCAGCGGCCTTCGTCCAACTCGGCGACGGCGCGCTTGTACAGGTCTGGGGCGGGCGTGGTCGGCTTCTCCTGGGCGAACGCGGCCCAGGGCGTCAAAAGCAGTGCGACAAAAAGCGGGCAAAACAAACGCGGCATGGCGGTCTCCTGCGTTATAAGACGGGAAT
>CAXUCQ010000471.1:1528-2905 GCA_964249295.1 uncultured Armatimonadales bacterium
AAAAGCGGGCAAAACAAACGCGGCATGGCGGTCTCCTGCGTTATAAGACGGGAATCAGAGCAGAAAGTTGCGCGGGCGGCGTCGCGCGGCGGAAAGGGTTTGAGTCGGTGAGGCGGCTTGCCTTTTCCCGGCGGACAGGTTATACTACTGTACACCTATGAATCTCAGCGTCGGCGCGAAAACCGATCCGGGGCGGCGGCCCAACAACGAAGATCAACTGCTCGTGCTCGACGTGCGCCGCCACGGCCTGCGCGCCGACGGGGTGCTCGTGATCGCCGACGGCATGGGCGGGCGCAACTTCGGCGAGCGCGCCTCCGCCGCCGCCGTCGAGACGGTCGGCGACACGCTCTCGGAGATGCTGGACGCCGACCGCGACCCCGGCGTGGACGTGGGCGACGCCCTCGATTCGGCCATGCGTAAGGCCAACGCGCGCGTTTATGAACTGGCGGGTAGCGACGAGGAGAGTCGCGGCATGGGGACGACGTGCGTCGCCGCCGTCGTCGAGGGCGAGCGGGTGTACGTCGCCCACGTCGGCGACAGCCGCGCCTACCGCTGGCGGCAGGGCAGCCTGCAGCAGTTGACCGACGACCACTCGTATGTGGCCGAACAGGTGCGGGCCGGGGTGCTGACGGAGGAGAACGCGCGCCGCTCGCGCTTCCGCAACGTCATCACCCGCGCCGTGGGGATCGAGCCGACGATCACGCCCGACGTCCGCGAACACGACGTGCAGACCGGCGACACGCTGCTGCTCTGCACCGACGGGCTGACCAACATGGTCCCGGAGGAGGAGATCGCCCAGGCGCTGGCGCAGGCCTCGACCGCGCAGGCCGCCGCCGACCGGCTGGTGCAGATGGCCAACGCCAACGGCGGGCGGGACAACATCACCGCCGTCGTCGCCCGGCTGGAGGTCGGCACCCGGACCCAGCGGATGCGGGCCAACGACCTCGCGCAGATCGTCCAGCCGGGCGAGGACGCGGTCGCCATCCGCGACGCCGTCGCGCCCAAACCCTCCGCAGAACAGACGCCCGCCGAGGCACGCCGGAACGGGGCCTGGCAGGCCGTCGGCGCCCGCGGCCCCGCCGATGACGAGACGCCGACCGTCCAGCCCCCGCGCTCGGGGGTGATTTCCGTCGACTCGGCGGCGGCCCGCACGTCGGAGATGGCCCCGATCTCCTCCCGGCGCCCGCGCCCCGGACGGGCGGGCGTGGTCGGCGCGTCCCTGCTGGGGCTGGCCGCGGCAGGTCTGCTCGCCTCGACACTTGTGCTGGGGCGGACGCTGGCGCGTGACGGGTACCATTTTCAGGCCACGCCGCCGTTCGCCGTGAAGCCCCTACCGCCGCCCCCGCCGAGGCCGCTCGACCTGGCGCACGTCAGTTA
>CAXUCQ010000472.1:0-2904 GCA_964249295.1 uncultured Armatimonadales bacterium
CCGTAGTACAGCGGCGGACAGACGAGCCCGCCGTCGCGGCGGGCGGCGTGGCCGTTTCGGGGGCCTTGGCGCCTTCCATCAGGGCGATGAAGTCCTCGCGCTCGATGGACTCTTTCTCCAGCAGGACGCGCACGATCTCGTCCATCTTGGCCCGGTTCTCGGTCAGGATGGTGCGCGAGCGCTCGTAGCACTCGTCGATGATGGAGCGGACCTCCTTGTCGATCTCCTCGGCGATCTGCTCCGAGTAGTTGCGGTCCTCGTTGTAGTCGCGGCCCAGGAACGGGTTGCCGTGGCGCTGGCCCAGCACGACGGGTCCGAGGCGGTCGCTCATGCCGTACTCGCAGACCATGGCGCGGGCGATGGCCGTCGCGCGCTCGAAGTCGTTGGACGCGCCCGTGGTGACCTCGTGGTAGACTTCTTCCTCGGCGACGCGGCCCGCCAGCAGGGAGCAGATCTGGTCCAGGAACTCCTGGCGGGTCGTGAGGTACTTGTCCTCGGTCGGGTAGTGCATGGTGTAGCCGAGGGCGCGGCCGCGGGGCAGGATGGAGACCTTGTGGACGGGGTCGGCGTTGGGCAGCAGCTCGCCGACGACGGCGTGGCCGACCTCGTGGTAGGCGATGCGCTCGCGGACCTGCTCGTTCATGATGCGCGACTTGCGCTCAGGGCCGGCGACGACGCGGTCGACGGACTCGTTGAAGTCGACCATGTCGATCTTGGTCTTGTCGCGGCGGGCGGCCAGCAGGGCGGCCTCGTTGACCAGGTTCGCCAGGTCCGCGCCCGAGAAGCCGGGCGTCCGGCGGGCCAGAAGATTCGCGTTGACTTCTTCGGCCAGCGGCTTGCCGCGCAGGTGGACGTTGAGGATGGCCTCGCGGCCCTTGGCGTCGGGCGTGTCCACGGTGACGTGGCGGTCGAAGCGGCCCGGACGGAGCAGGGCGGGGTCGAGGACGTCGGGGCGGTTGGTGGCGGCGATCATGATGACGCCGGCGTTGGTGTCGAAGCCGTCCATCTCGACGAGCAGTTGGTTCAGGGTCTGCTCGCGCTCGTCGTGGCCGCCGCCCAGGCCGGCGCCGCGCTGGCGGCCCACGGCGTCGATCTCGTCGATGAAGATCAGGGCGGGCCGGTTCGCCTTGGCGGTGTCGAAGAGGTCGCGGACGCGGCTGGCGCCGACGCCGACGAACATCTCGACGAAGTCCGAGCCGGAGATGTGGAAGAACGGCACGCCCGCCTCGCCGGCGATGGCGCGGGCCAGCATGGTCTTGCCGCATCCGGGCGGGCCGAGCAGCAGGACGCCCTTGGGGATCTTGGCGCCCAGCGCCTGGAACTTCTTGGCGTTCTTGAGGAACTCGACGACCTCCTGGAGTTCCTGCTTGGCCTCGTCGACGCCGGCCACGTCGTCAAACGTCACTTTCGGGACGTTGTCGGTCAGGCGCTTGGCGCGCGAGCGTCCGAAGGACATGGCCTGGTTGCCGCCGGACTGGGCCTGGCGCAGGAAGAACATCCAGAAGAAGAAGATCACGCCCAGCGGCAGCACGAACGAGACCAGCATGGCGGCGACGCCGTCGGGGATGGCGGGCTTGTTGACGCGGGCATCGACGTGGTTGGCGACCAGGGTGTTCATCAGGACGGTCTGGAGTTCCGGGTTGTCGGGCGGCAGATCGACCGTGAACTTCCCGCGGCTCTGGGTGAAGACGCCGTCAAAGGTGTTCTTGTCGATGCTGCCGCTCAGCACCTGGTTGTTGTCCACGGCCTGGATCAGCTGGGTGTAGGTGAGGGTCTTCGTCCCGTCACCGGCGCGGAACAGGCCTTTCCCGCCCTGGGTGAAGAAATAGCCGAGCGTGAGCAGCACGGCGATCGGGATCAAGATACGGGCGAGTTTGTTCGAGTTCGAATTCAACAGATCCTCCTTCACACGACACGGGTCCGGCGTCCCTCTGGGGCGGCGCCGAAGCGACGTGGAAGAGCTTCTTCAGATCAAGGCCGCCACAGGCCGTGGGGGCGGTCCTAATGGGCTAGTATACCACTATACCACATTATTCCCGGAGGCGGCGGAAATCCCCAACACTCTTCTTGCTTGTTGTGATGACTCTTCTACGGAAACGGGGCGGGCCGCGTTTCACGGCGGGCGGCACACCGTCATCAACACCCGGCGGCGTCGGGCCGTTCCTATCCGCAGCCCCGATGCGCCGCCCGTGCGCGGCGATTGTGCGCTATCGATGATTGTGCGCTATAATAGGGACACAGAACGGGGGCGGGAAGGACCGGAGGCCCTCCCCCGCGGCGGCAAGCCGCCGCGGGGGACGGGACGACACCGCACAGGGGCAGAGGCCATCCGGCAGGGACTCCCAACGACGCGGAAAAAGGACGGGGAAACATGGCACGGAGAACGATCTTCATCGGGGTGATCGCGGGGGTGATGCTTCAGGGCGGCTCCTGCCTGGGGCAAGACGCGCCCGTCGCGCCGGGTCAGAACATGATGCTGCCGCCGCGCTGGCCGGTGATGACGGGGACCGATCCGGGGGCGGCGCAGGTGGCGCCGAGGCCGGTCCAGACCACGCTGGAGAAGCTGGGCGCGCTGCCCCGGCCCGCCGCGCTGCCTTTGAAGGGGCCGGCGATGCCGATCTACCACGCCCTGCGGGTCGGGCAGGGGGAGAAGACGCTCTGGAGCGTGGACGCCGACATCGTCGAGTCGCAGCTCAACCCCGTCGGCGACTATCACTTGGTCCTGCGCGGCGCGGGGGGCCAGCGGATGGTCTGCGAGCTGCCGGACCCGAAGCTGATGACCCACCCCAGCCCGTTCGCGCGGCAGATGACGCGGGCGCGGGCGGCGCTGGCGGCCCGGCTGCACACGACGGCCACGCCCAGGCCCTGCGACGTGCGGGCGCGTGTCACGGGCCTGGGCTACTA
>CAXUCQ010000473.1:0-2904 GCA_964249295.1 uncultured Armatimonadales bacterium
CGTCGGCAGCGTGTTCCGGCTGATCGCCTTCGGCACCCAGCCCCTCGGCCTCGCCCTCGCCGGCGCCTTGCTCCAGGCCTTCGGCCCCGTCCGCACCGTCCTGATCATCGTCGCGCCGCAGTTCGCCCTCTGCATCGCCGCGACCCTGTACGCCCCCCTGCGCCGGGCGGGACGGTGAGCAAAGCCGTGAAGCGAAAGAAGACACACGCGCCACAAGCAGACCCACAGGACGTGGAGGCCATCCTGGAAGGGCTGAAGCGCCTGCCATCGCCGCAGTCTCCCTTCGACTTCAAAGAGCGCGGGAAGAGGGCGGAGGCGGCGAAACAGCTTTATGAAACGGCGGAAAGGCTACATCGCTCCTTCCCCTGGAACGATGACGCCCGGAGAGCTTATGACTTGGCGCGTGAGCGTTACCAGGCAGCGATCTTGGACGCTTATCCGCCGAACTTTACGGAAACTCTGAAGCGGCTCCGTCAGAACGACTCGTCTGCCTTGAAGGACGTGATTGCCTTTTTGGAAGCCGATCCAATGTTCTATGCGACAGGTTACTTAAAGGAGGATCTCGCCCGCTGGATCAAGCCGGAGATGCTGACCCCTCAGGACGCTTCCAGGCTCCGGCGTGTCGTCCTCAGCATCGTGGACAGGCGCAACCACCGCGATTTCCGCGCCTTCTGCCGCCTCGCCCGCAAAGTCGATGCGCCCGAACTGCGGGACGCTCTGACTCACCGAGTCACGCACGGCACCTTTGACGTTCGACGTCGGGCGCGCTGGGTGCTGGAAGCGCTCGAACAGCCGCGGTAGGAATGGATAGGACACCACCCCGATCGCATCACGAGGAGACGACAGAAGTGCATCGGACGCGGCGAGCCATACCAACAGGACTACGCCTTGTGCAACGGAGCGTTCATCCAGGAGCGGTATTGCGACGCATTTGGGCTATACTGAGAACAGTGTGGGGCGGAGCCGCATGAAACACACAACAAGCTTCCGGCGTAAGTCCCCTCGGACTGAAGTCCGGGCCGCCAAAAGCGTGTTGCCCGCCCGTGAAGGCGCAAGAATTGCCGCCAGGCTTTTCCCGCGCCCGCGTAGGCGGGCAGTCCCCTCCTCGACAGCCCAGGACTTCAGTCCTGGGAAGACTGTCTAGGGGCTTCGTGAACTCAATAGCCGGGCGTTTCCAACGCCGGGGCAAATGTTTAGAAACGACCAACACTCTTGAAAACAGCCCTGATGTGGTTCCGGCGCGACCTGCGACTGGAAGACAACACCGCCCTGCACCGCGCGCTCTCCGAGAACCAGCGCGTCGTCGGCGTGTTCGTGCTCGACGACGCCATATTGGGCGCCCGCGACATCGGCCCCGCCCGCGTCGCGTTCCTGTTCGACGCCCTGGAAAAACTCGGCCAACGCTTCGCCGACGCCGGCGGGCGGATGATCCTGCGGCGCGGCGGCCCGCCCGAGCGCGAGCTGCTCGCGGCGCGCGCAGACACGGGCGCGGACGCGCTCTACTTCAACCGCGACTACCCGCCCTACAGCAAGACCCGCGACGCGGCGGTCCAAGACGCCTGGAAGGCGGCGGGCATGACGGTGAAATCCTTCGACGACGCCCTGCTGGTCGCCCCCGACGGCGTCGTGGACCCGCGCGACGGGCGGCCCTTCCAGACGTTCACGCCGTTCAAGCGGACGTGGGAGACCATGCTCAAGGTCGGCGACCGCCTGGACATCGGCCCGCTGATGGGGAAACTGCGCGTCGAAACGCCGCCGCCCACGGCCCCCCTGCCGACGCTGGCCGAGTGGAAGTTGACGCTGACCCAGGACATCCCCCGCGCGGGCGAGGAAGCCGCGCAGGCGGCCCTGCGCGAGTTCGTCCGGCGCGGCCTGCGCGACTACGCCGACAACCGCGACCTGACCGCCGACGACATCAGCACGTCCCGCCTGTCCGTCCACCTCAAGTACGGCACCCTCTCCGTGCGCGACTGCTACCGGGAGGCCCTGCGCATGGGCGGGCGCGGCGGCGCGAAGTGGATTGACGAACTCGCCTGGCGCGACTTCTTCAACACGCTCCTGTGGCACCACCCGTCCATGCTGACCCAGGCCCTCCAGCCCGCCCTGCGCGCCATGAGATTCGACCACAACGACGAGTATTGGGAGCGCTGGACCAGCGGCACGACCGGCTACCCCTACGTCGATGCCGGCATCCGGCAGATGCACGCGACCGGCTGGATGCACAACCGGACCCGCCAGGTCGCCGCGTCGTTCCTGTGCAAAGACCTGCTCCTGGACTGGCGTCCCGGCGCCGAGTATTACATGCAGAACCTCGTGGACGGCGACTGGGCCGCCAACTACGGAGGCTGGCAGTGGGTCGCCGGCACCGCGCCCGACCCCAACGGCAACTTCCGCGTCTTCAACCCCGTCGCCCAGCAGCGGAAGTACGACCCGGACCTGGCCTACTGCCGCCGCTGGATTCCCGAACTCGGCACGCCCGCCTACCCCAAGCCCATCGTCGACCACGTCCGCGCCGGCGAGGAGTTCATCCGCCGCTTCCAGAAAGCCTACGGCCCGCCCCCCGCCCGCAGGCGATCAGGGTAGGGTCATTCAGCCGAAAAGGGCGCACGCTGTGCGCCCCGACCCGGCAACGGCCGCTCCGTAGGGGCGCAAGGCTTGCGCCCTCCTTTCCTCCCTGCGTCCCCTTTGCCGGCGCGGAGGAAGAATCGAATGACCCTGACGCTAAGGAGGACACCCATGCAGCCCAACACGCTCCAACTGTTCTACCACCCCAAAGACCGCCTGCGCCTGACCGTCGCGGGCGACCGCTCCTACCCCACCGTCAAGCCCGCCTGGGCCGCGCCGCTGTCGCACCCCAACGCCTACCTCGCCCTGCTCGACGGCAAAGGCCGCGAGATCGTCACC
>CAXUCQ010000474.1:0-2901 GCA_964249295.1 uncultured Armatimonadales bacterium
GATCTGCCCCGCCCGCGCCTTCTGTGCGGCGGTCTGCACCGTGCCGGACAGGATGACGACGCCGTTCCTGGCCCGCGCCGACAGGTAACGGGCCGGCAGCGCGCCGTCGGCGTTCAGCGCGATGTAGACCTGCTCGGCCACGGCGTCATACGGCTCAAAGCCGCGCTGGCTGGGGATGGCCTTGAGCGTGACCGGCCTGCCGCTGTTGATGCCCGGCTGCGTGTAGCGCGGCTCGCCGTTCATCTCCCAGGAGTAGGTGGACGAGCGGTTGTCCTGGACGCCGTATTTGTAAACGGGCGTGTACGTCGGCGGGTCCTTCGCCGAGCATCCCGCGAGCAGGACTGTGAGCGTCAGGGCAGAGTACCGAAGCGTGGTCCAGCCATTCACAGCCGGGCCTCTGTCCGTCACTTGGGCGGCATCCATGTCGATGTAGTACCACAGGTCATGCGGCCCTGTCAAGGGAACGCTCGGGCGGCTTCTGTGCCAGCACGTTGCGCCCGATGCCGGCGTCGTCGTTCTGGATGGCGACGCCCGTCCAGCCGAGGGAGCGGGCATCGGCGGCCACGATTTCGGCCTGGCCCTGGCCGACTTCGAGCAGGAGCCAGCCGCCGGGGAGGAGGTAGGCGGGGGCGTCGTGCAGGAGGCGCCGGTGGAGCAGAGTGCCGTCGGCGCCCGCTGCGCCGGGCAGGCCGCTCAGGGCGAGCGTCGGCTCATAGTCGCGGACTTCCGGCTGCAGGCCGGGCAGTTCGTCCTCGCGCACATAGGGCGGGTTGGAGACGACGGCATCGAAACGGAAGTCCGGCGGCAGCGGGGCGAGCAGATCGCCCTGAAGCAGCGTGATCCGGTCGGCGACGCCGTGCCGGACGGCGTTCTTGCGGGCCAGAGTCAAGGCGTCCGCGGACAGGTCGATGGCCCAGACGTGGGCCGTCGGGCGCTCGCAGGCGAGCGTCACGGCCAGGATGCCGCTGCCCGTCCCGATGTCGGCTATCTGTGGCGCGGGGAGGGAGGCGACACGCGCCAGGGCCGCCGTCACGAGCAGTTCCGTTTCGGGGCGGGGGATCAGCACGGCGCGGTTGATCCTGAAAGGCCGCCCGTAGAACCACTGCTCGCCGGTGATGTAGGGCAGGGGGCGGCGCTGGGCGCGCAAGGCGACGGCTTTGGCGAAGATCAGCGCTTCGCGGTCGCTGAGCGGACGCTCGGGTTCGCGGGCGAGGTCTTCGCGGCGCTGCTTCAGGACCCAGGCGAGCAGAAGCTGGGCGTCCAACCGGGGCGTGTCGATGCCGGCGGCGGCGAGCTGTTCCATCGCCCGACGGAGCGCCCCGGCTGTGGTGAGCGCGGTCATAAAGGGGGTTTTCAGGGGGTCTGCGGCAGAAACGAGGCGCAGAGCAGGCCGAAATAGTGATCCACTTCGTAGGCCAGGAAATTGGCCTGCATGGGGACGTGTTTTTGGACGCCGACGAGGGCCAGCGTCTGCCAGTACGAGTCGGCCAGCGCGGTCTCGGCGAAGTGTTCCGGCCAGGAGAGCAGGCGCGGCAGGTCGTTGGCTTGGATGGCGTCGATCATCTGCCGGTCGTAGACGGCGGACTCGGCGGCGAAGCCGTAGGGGCCGTCGTCGGCGTGTCCGTGGCCCTGGTCGGCGCTGACAACGAGGGCGACGCGCCTGCCGAGTTCGTCGGCAGCTTCGACCAGCGTCTCGCCCCAGGCGACCAGTTGTTCGCGGGACAGGTCGCGGGCGGGACAGGCGACGACGGTCTGCGTCTGCGGGTCGAGATGGGGCATCAGCAGCGCCAGCGGGATGACGACGCCCCAGTCGAGCGGCAGCGCGTCGCCGGGCTGGCGGCCGGCAAGCGGGGCGACGGGGATGCCCGCCTCCGCCGCCCGATACGCCCAGGCCGCGGCCAGATCGCGGTCGGTGGCGACGTCCACCGACACGCCGTCCAGTTCGCCGCGCCCGCGCTCCGTCACGCCGAGCGATATGCGGTGTTCGACGTGGACGCCGTGCGGGGTCAGGACGGCGATGGTGTCGGGGCGTGCGGCGCGCATCTCGCGCTCCATCTCGGCCATGGCCGCGCGGCACTGCGGGACAGGCGTCGGCTCGTCGGGTCCCAGCAGCAGGTGTCCGCCGTGAGGCGCGATGCAGGCATAAACGATGGGCATAGGCGTTTCTGTGGGGGGCGGACGCCCTCCCGGCTCTCGGGCGAGCCGGGAGAGCCGGTCTAGAAGCGATAGCCGGCGGTCAGGTTGAGGCCGGAGAAGTCGAAGTCGTGGACCTTCGAAGTGAACTGGTAGCGGGCTTCCAGGTTGGCGCTGTCGCCGAAGTTGACGCCCAGCAGGGCGCTGCCGCCGCCCGCGCCGAAGGTGCCGTTGACGTTCTCCGGGTTGGACTTGAAGTTGATCAGGTAGTAGTCGGCGGTCAGGCCGGCGTAAGGCACGGTGCTGACCTTGGTGCCGTCGGCTCTTGTGGTGTTGATCAGGGCGACGCGGTAGCCGACGCCGATCGGGACGATCAGAGCGTGGTTGTCGTCGTGCTTCTGGTAGAGGAGGTTGATGTCGAACCCGACGGCGCCTTTGTTGGTGACGCCGCTGACCGGGCCGAGGCCCAGCCCGACGGAGAACCAGGACGAGCCGAAGCGGTCCCGCGTCTTGCTGTCCGACGGCAGGAAGAAGCCGACGGTCGGGCCGATGCGGAACCGGCTCTTTTTGGGGCTGTCCTCCGGGGGGGCTTCGGTGCCGACCGGCATGCTGCGCGCCGCAGGCGTCGTTTCCTGGGGCGTGGCTTGGACGGGCGGCGCCGGAGGCGCGGGGGTGGTGTTGTCGGGCGGTGCGGACAGGGTGGGAGGCGTCGCCGTCGCGGGCGGGTTATCGGTGGGCGTCGTCTGGGCGCGCGCGCCGGGCAGGAAC
>CAXUCQ010000475.1:0-1026 GCA_964249295.1 uncultured Armatimonadales bacterium
GGGTCCTCCGGTGTCTGGGATTGTTCCGCGAGAAGATCGCTGAGACGCGCCCCCAACTGCGTAGGAGCGTTGACCGCCCGCCAGGCCTGCGCCTGGGCGGTGAGGCGCCGGATGGCGTCGTGTTCCGCGCGGCAGGCGGGGCATCCCGCGAGGTGTCGGCGGAGCCGGGCCGCCGCCCAGGGGGTCAGCTCGCCGTCGACAAGGGCGTTGATCTGGGTCTGTGCGTGGTCACACCGCATCGCCGAGTTTCCTTTCTTGTGTCTGCGGTTCTTCCGGGGCGTCGCTGAGCGAGGCGCGCAGGCGCCGGACGGCCTCGGACACCCGCCACTGGACCGTCCCCTGCGGGATGTCCAGGACCTGGGCTGCTTCGCGGTACTTGAGGCCTTCAGCCTTGACGAGCACGAAGGCGGCGTGGAGGTCGTCGGGCAGCGCGGCCAGGGCGGCCTCCAGCGAGAGCCGATGCAGGCCGACCCGCGCGGGGTCGCTGAGGGCGTCGGCGGCCTCCAGGGTGTCGCCGTCGTCCCACGAGGCGCCGTCGGGCCGCCACTGAGGGCGCAGGCGATTCCAGCGGAACAGGGCGATGCGGTACAGCCAGGTCGTGACGGAGGAGCGCCCCGCGAAACCATCCCAGCCTTGATAAGCGGCCACGAACACCTCCTGCGTCAAGTCCTCGGCGTCGGCGGCGCGTCCGCACAGCCGGAAGCAGAAGCGGTAAAGGCGGTCGCCGTGCTGGGCGTAGAGCCGCCGGCACTGGTCCGCCGCTGTGTTTTGTTTTGCCGCCGGTGTCTGCAATGGCGCGTCCTCACAGTGATAGTATCGGCGGGCGTGGGTTTTGTTGGCGGCGTCAGAAAAAAAGGCAAAAAAGCTCCCACCGGAGGGTGGGAGCTTTCTGACGGGGCCGTAGGTGGTTTGTGGCGGCTGCAGCGTGTCGGCCCCGGCGAGTGCGCCCCGGCGGGGACACGCCGCCATATGTCCCCGCCGTGCACCGGCGGGGGAGGTGGGGGGCGGGCCGGGGGCGCGGCGGGG
>CAXUCQ010000475.1:1036-2898 GCA_964249295.1 uncultured Armatimonadales bacterium
CTGAAAGGCGCCGCATCCATAGTCCTCCCGCCCGCAGGGCGGTCGGCGTCTGCGCCACCCAGACCTGCCGTTCACGGCGGGGACGCACGCCGGGCCTGACGCGAGGGCCTACTTGATCTGCCGGGTCGCGTCCAGTTCGTCGTCCGTGTCGCGGGGGCGCGGCCGGCGGACGGGGATGCGGCCTGGGGTCGGCTCGCCGTCGTCGTCTTCGTCGGCCTCGACGCGGTTAAGGCCCGGCTCCGAGGCACGCGACAATTCGGCGTCCTGGCCGAACTCGGCATCCGTGTCGTCCTCATCGTCGTAGTCGTCCAACTCCTCGCCCTCGGCGATGGGGCGGGCCTGGAACTGCAAGGCTTTGTCGGGGAGCTCTTCGACCTGGAAGCCGCCGCCCCCGATGTCCTGCGGCAGATGGGTGCCGAAGCCGCGGGCGATGCCCTGGACCGTCCCGGTCTGGTCGGTGGCGAAAACGGTGTCCTCGCTGCGCGCCGAGAACAGGTCGTCCGGGTCCATGCCTTCGCCGGGGGCGGGGTCGGTCTCGTTCATCTCGTCCTCGAAGTCGGACTCGCCGCCGTCCACGCCGCCGACGCCCCTCTCGCTCGGGCCGAGGAAAACGGCGTCGCCCGCGTGTTTCTCCACGATGTCCCCGAGGCTGCCGACCTGGTTGGTGTTCTCGTCGAACAGCTCGTGGTGGATCTTGTCGTGCTTGTCCAGGCGTTCTCCGGCCATGGGTGGGGATGCTCCTTCAGGGTTTCGCTCGCTCTTTGGGCGAGTCTACCCAGGCGCGTCCGCCGGGCAAACGGGCGGCACTAAGGACCCACCTCCCTGCGCAGGGAGGAACGACCGGAGCAGGGAGGTGGGTCCTTCAACGGGCCGCACGCTTTCTTGACAAAGCGGGGGGAATGGGATAGAATAGCGGGGCTTTTGCGTATCATGCTGTCAACGGCGCGGGAGGAACCATGATGGAACTGGCCGTGATCACCGACGAGATCGACGCCGACCTGGGCCGCGCCCTGGACGTGATGGCCGAATACGGCGTGCGCGGGGCCGAGCTGCGGACGCTCTGGGACAAGAACATCGCCGACGCGCCCCGCGCGTACTGGGAGCGCGCCAAAGGCCTGCTCGACGCCCACGGGATGCACGCCGTCGGGGTCGCGTCGCCGTTCTTCAAGTGCGACCTGCCCGGCGCGGAGGCCGAAGGCCCGGCGGGGCCGCTGCACAGCGCGTCCGCGCGCGGCCTGGGCGACCAGATCGCGCTGCTGGAACACTGCATCGAAGCCGCACGCTTTTTCGACACGAATCTGATCCGGGTTTTTTCGTTCTGGAAGCGCGGGCCGCTGACGCCCGAGATCGAGGACCGGATCGTCGACGCCTTCGCCGAACCCGCCGCCCTCGCCGAGCGCGCGGGGGTGATTCTAGGCCTCGAAAACGAACACGCCTGCTGCCTCGGCACCGGGGCGCAGACGGCCCGCGTGCTGGCGGAGATCGACTCGCCCGCCGTGCGCGCGATCTGGGACCCCGGCAATGCGTTCATGGACGGCGAAGCGCCGTACCCCACGGGCTACGCGGCGATCAGGAACTTCGTGACCCACGTCCACGTCAAAGACGCTGTCGTGAGACCGGGCAGTCTCCAGCCCGCGTGGGCCGTGGTCGGCGGCGGCCAGATCGACTACGCCGGCCAGATCGCCGCGCTGCGCGCCGACGGCTATGCGGGCTATCTGTCTCTGGAAACGCACTGGGACGGCGGGGGGAACAAAGAAGCCTCCAGCCGCCTGTGTCTGGATGCTTTGCGGAAGATGTTGGGTTAGGAAGAGTCCCTCCCCCGGCTCGCTAGACGCTCGCCTTCCCCTCCCCTGAAGGGGAGG
>CAXUCQ010000476.1:0-2896 GCA_964249295.1 uncultured Armatimonadales bacterium
TTATGGTGGTGGACGCCGCCGTGGCCGTCGCCGTGCATGATCATGTTCATCTTGGACGTGCGGGCCATGCGGTCGTTGGCGTCCGTGCCGTAGAGGCAGCGGTTGGCGAGCTTCCACAGCGGCGAGTCGGGGCTGCTCTGGTCCAGCGCCCGCTGGCGCTCGGCGTCTTTGACGCGCAGCAGTTCGGCCCTGTCCGTATCCGACAGGTCCGCGCGCCCGCCCACTTCGGCCTCGTAACGCCGGTAGTCTTCGTCCGCGTCGCGGCTGATCCGCTCCCGCACGACCTCGAAGGCCCGGATCAGAAAGCCGCCCGAGCCGCTGGCGGGGTCGCAGATCACTTGTCCGGGCTGGGGGTTGAGCATCGCCACCATGAACTCGACGATGGGCCGGGGCGTGAAGAACTGGCCGATGTCGCCCCGGAACGTCGTGCCGAGGAACTTCTCGAACGCGATCCCCTTCACGTCTTCGCTGGTCTCGGACAGGTTGTAGCGTTCCAGCAGCCCGACGATCTCCAGACTGGTGGCCGGCTGCAGGTTGATTTTGCGGCTGGCCTCGTCCAGAAACAGCCGGTCGTTTCGGTAGTAATCTTTCGTCAGGCCGAACAGCGTGTTGATGGGGTCGTCGCCCAACTGCCCCTTCAAATACTCCTGCGTGAAACGATTCTGCCGCAGACGCCTGCGCTTCAACTCGCGCTCGACGTAGACCTTGACGAACAGGATCTTGGCGATCTCGTCGAACGCCGCCGCCGGGTCCTTGTAGTCGTTGTCGCGGATGACGTTGTGGCACTTGTGCAGCAGGGCGGCGAACTCGTCTTCCCGGAACGTCTTGAGCTTGCCGATCAGCTCCTTGATTTTGGCGTCGCCGTCGTCGGCGTGGGGGATGTCGGTAATCTCTTCGACGTAGCCGGGCCGCTTGTCCTTCAGGACGCGCCAGAACCGCGTTTCCTGGTTGTTGTGTGTGACGAAGAACGGGGCGTTGGCGAAGCGGGCGTAGGCCTCGCCCTGCGCGTAGTCTTTATCGGAGATGCGGACGTTGTCCGACTTGCACTCGACCACGATCAGCGAGTTCCGCCCATCGGCCTTGTCCTGGGGCGTGCGCCATATCTCGATGTCGGCGCGGGCGTTGTTGAGGCCGCGCCCGGTGGGGTCAACCTCTTCCTCCATCTGGCCGAGGGAGTAGCCGTACTCGTTGACCAGCACGCAGACGTACTCCTGCCGCACCCGCTCTTCGGGCGTCTCGACATAATACTTGTTGCGGAGCGGGCTGAAGATTTTGCCGTCGGGGCTTCGGTGAACGGTCAGAGGGGGAGTGGGCGAGGCTGCCTGGGGCATATCGTGTCATTCCTCCAATCGGTCGTCTGAAGCTCCGTCACGGCGAGCAGATTTCCTGCTCCGCCTCTGACAGAAAAGTCGCCTTCGGAAGAAGCCAAGCAGCCGCGCCCCTGTTTGGGAAAGAACTGCGTCCGGCAGGTGGCGGTTAGACCCAGGCGCGGTAGATGGTCAGGCTCCAGAAGTGACGGGACTTGCGGGTGGTGAAGTCGATGATGCCCTGTTCGCGCAGCTCGTGCAGTTTCTCGGTGTGCTCTTTCAGGCCGGGGCCGAAGGGGTAGTGGACCTGGGTGAGCTGCTCGATCTTGCTGCCGAAGATCTCGCCCGCCGTGTGGAGGATGCGCCTGGCGTTGGACAGGCTGGCGATGGGCAGGTACAGGACGCCTCGGTCGGTGAGGTAGTCTTTGGCGCGACCGAGCATGGCGACGACGTGCTTGGCGCCGTCGGGGCCGCCGGTGGGGACAGGGTCGGGGAACCAGGAGGACAGGCGGGCGACCTCATCGGCGATGCCGGACACGTCGTCGATGATGACGTCGTATTTGCGGGACGGGAGCGGCTCGAACAGGTCGCCCTGGAAGACCTGGACCTTGTCGCCGACGCGGTTCTTCTCGGCGTTGGTGCGGGCGTAGCGGCAGGCTTCGGGCATGATGTCCACGGCGGAGACGTGGCTCGCGCCCTTCATGGCGGCGTAGATCGCCAGCACGCCGACGCCGCAGCCGACGTCGAGCACGCTGGCGCCGGGCGGTACGTCCAGGACTTCGGCGATGAGGTTGCTGGTGGAGGTGGGGTAGAAGACGGTCGGACTCGTTTCCAGTTCCAGGTCTAGGCCGCCGATGCTGTAGTTTTTCAGTGTCTGCTCCAAAGTTCGTCGTTGTCTCCCCAGGAACCGCCTTCCACTTGCTGTTCCCAACCTGCCGTGCCGGCGCAGTCAGCCGGACAAGCGCCCTGTCTGTGGCGTTTGAGTTTTTGTACCGATTCGACGCGGGCCGGCTAACCTCCTGCCTCGTTTTCGTCGTTTTTCCTTGTCCGGCGACCCTGGGCGCGCTGCAGCCGGCGTTTCAGGTTGGCGAGGCGGCGGGCGTTGCCGCGCTCCATCGTTTCCGCTTCTTCCACGAGCGCCTGGAGTTCGGCCATTTCGGCCCCCGTCAGCGCCGGGCGGCGGGTTTTCTGGCGGGACAGCAGGGCGTCCATGCGCGCCTTCTTGGCCGGATCGAAGGCCTCGGTCACGGTCGGCTCGTCGAACGTCAGCAGATCGCCGATGCCGACCTGCAGGGCCTGGCAGACCGCGCCGACCACGCGCATGTCGACCTTCTCCAGCGGCTCCTGGGGGTCGGCCAGCCGGTACAGGCTCTTGGCGTTCACCCGGTCGCCCTGTTCCGAGAGGCGGCGTACCAGGTCCGCCGTCGTCAGGCCCTGCCGGTCCAGGACGGTTTTCAAGCGCGACCAGGCTTCCTGCAACCCACGTCCTCCGGCGGTCAGTTCAGCGTGCCGGCGGGGGCTTCGCGCTTGATGGTTTTGGGGGGCGCCGGCACCGTCTTTGTCTTTGTGGCCGCAGCGGGGGCCTCCAC
>CAXUCQ010000477.1:0-2619 GCA_964249295.1 uncultured Armatimonadales bacterium
GCGCGCGGCCTTGGCCGCCTTGTGGGGCGCGGCGGACGCCGCCGCGACCAGGCAGAAGCAGAGGGCGGCGGTCAGGCAGCAGAGGGCGGCGACGATGCCGCCGGAGGGCCGTGCGAGAGTCATGCGGGTGGTTCCTGGATTGTCGGCAGTCGGATTAATAGATGTCACGGATCTGGACGCGCTCGATATGCGTCGCGTGCCCCGTCTCGGGGTCAACGTCGGCGACGATGCCGCACAAGACGATGGGGCCGTCGGCCACCTCGAATCGATTGGGCAGGGCGGACAGGAACCTTTCGAGAACGATCTCGGTGCTCATGCCGAGCACCGAATGCTGTGGGCCGACCATGCCGACGTCCGTGATGTAGGCCGTGCCGCGCGGCAGGAGGCGCTCGTCGGCGGTCTGCACGTGCGTGTGCGTCCCGGCGACGACGCTGGCGCGGCCGTCGAGGTAGTGGCCGAAGGCCATCTTCTCCGAGGTCGCTTCGGCGTGGAAGTCGAAGACGGAGACCGCCGCCTGGCCGCGGAACGCCTCCATGATGGTGTCCGCCTCGCGGAACGGGTCGTCGAGCGGCTCCATGAAGACCCGGCCCATCACGTTCGCCACGCCCACCCGCGCGCCGTTGTCGGCGGTGAAGACGCCGTGGCCCCGCCCCGGCGTCCCGGCGGGGTAGTTGGCGGGCCGGAGCAGGCGGGGTTCATGGTCGATGTAGTCCATGATCGCCCGCTTGTTCCAGGTGTGGTTGCCGAGCGTGATCGCGTGGACGCCGCTTTGCAGCAGGCCGGACGCGATCTCGGGCGTGATGCCCAGCCCGCCCGCCGCGTTCTCGCCGTTGACGATGACGAAGTGGGGCGAGTAGAGGTCTCGCAGCGTCGGCAGCATCGTCCGGGCGGCGTCTCTGCCGCCCTTGCCGACGATGTCTCCGAGCATCAGGATTCGCACAGGGGCCAGTCGCTCTTTCCAATCACTCTCTCGACAGCGGCGCGGGCCTCATTTCCGCGGGGTCTACTTCGCGTAGTCGATGGCGCGGGTTTCGCGGATCACCGTGACCTTGATCTGGCCCGGATAGTCCATCTCCTCTTCGATGCGGCGCGCGGCGTCGCGGGCCAGTTTCTGCGCGGAAGCGTCGTCGACGGCCTCGGGGCGGACCATCAGCCGGATCTCGCGCCCCGCCTGGACCGCGTAGGTCTTCTCGACGCCGGGGAAGTCTTCGGCGATCTTCTCCAGCTTCTGCAGGCGCTTGACGTAGGTCTCCAAGACCTCCCGGCGCGCGCCGGGGCGGGCGGCGGAGATGGCGTCGGCCATCTGCACGATGTTGTCCTCGACGGTCTCGCGCGGAATCTCGTCGTGGTGGGCGCCGGCGGCGTGGGCGGCGGCCTTGCTCTCGCCGTAGCGCAGCATGATCTCCTGCGACAGCAGCGCGTGCGGCACTTCGGCGTCGGGGATGATCTTCCCCAGGTCGTGCAGGAGACTCGCGCGCTTGGCGATGGTGACGTTGGCCCCCAGCTCCGCCGCCATCGACGTGCCGATCAGGCAGACCTCGATGGAGTGGTCCAGCAGGTTCTGGCCGTAGGACGAGCGGAAGCGCATCCGCCCGAGCAGCTTGACGATCTCGGCGTGCAGGCCGGTCACGCCCGTCTCCATGACGGCGCGCTCGCCGGCCTCGCGGATCATCTTGTCGACGTCCTCCTGGGCCTTCAGGACGGTCTCCTCGATGCGGCCGGGGTGGATGCGTCCGTCCACGATCAGCGCCGTCAGCGCCTGCCGGGCGATCTCGCGCCGCACGGGGTCGAACGACGACAGGACGACCGCTTCGGGCGTGTCGTCGATGATGACGTCCACGCCCGTGAGCGTCTCGAACGCCCGGATGTTGCGGCCTTCGCGCCCGATGATGCGGCCCTTGACGTCGTCGGACGGCAGCGGCACGACGGACACGGTCGTTTCCGAGACGTGGTCCTGGGCGATGCGCTGGATGGCCGTCATGACGACGCTGCGGGCGCGCTTGTCGCCCTCGGCCCGCGCCTCGTCCTCGATGCGCTGGATCAGGTGGGCGGCTTCAAAGCGCGTCTGGTCCTCGACGTTCTTGAAGAGAGCGGCCTTCGCCTCGTCCCCGGTCATGGCGGCGACGCGCTCCAGCTCGCGCCCCTGGCGCTCCTTCAGGTCCCAGACCTCCTGCAGGTGGTGCTGGGCGGCCCGCTCCTGGACGGCGAGCGCCTCGCGCTGCGCGTCCAGCCCGGTCAGTTTCTCGTCGAGCGACTCTTCCCGCTGTGCCAGTTTACGCTCGACCCGCTGCAGTTCGTTCCGTTTCTCTTTGTTCTCGCGGTCGATCTCCTCGCGGATGCGGTGGGCCTCTTCGCGGGCCTCCAGCAGCAACTCCTTGCGCCGCGTTTCGGCCTGCTTCCTCAGGCCGTCCCGCTCCGCGTCGATTTCCCGGAGCTTGGCCTGCGCCGCGTCCATCTGAGCCTGCAGTTTCGCGCGGTGCGGCTTGCCGGCGGCGTTGACGTAGATTATAATAATGGCTGCGGCCAGGGCCACCCCCAGCACAATTCCTCCGATATATGGCATCGTTCCCCCACCCCCAAAGAATTCGTCTGTTTGAGGCTGAGCGGACGGTTTTCGTC
>CAXUCQ010000477.1:2629-2868 GCA_964249295.1 uncultured Armatimonadales bacterium
GTTCTCGCGGTCGATCTCCTCGCGGATGCGGTGGGCCTCTTCGCGCGCTTCGAGCAGCAGTTCCTTGCGCTGCGTCTCGGCCTGCCGGTGCAGGCCTTCCCGCTCGGCGTCGAGTTCTCTGAGTCTGGCCTGGGCGTCGTCCATCTGCTTCTGCAGGAGGGCGCGCTGCGGCCTGCTTGCGGCGTTGATATAAAAGACGATGATGGCGATGGCGACGGCCACCCCCGCCCCAATTCCCC
>CAXUCQ010000478.1:0-2867 GCA_964249295.1 uncultured Armatimonadales bacterium
GGTGGGGGCCTTCACCCGCCGAACTGGTCCGTGACCAGGCGCTCGGCGGTGGCGAGGGCTTCGGCGAGTTTGCTGGGATCCTTGCCGCCGGCCTGGGCGAAGTCGGGGCGTCCGCCGCCGCCGCCGCCGGCGACGCGGGCGGCCTCCTTGACGATACTCCCGGCGTGGACGCCGCGCTCGACGAGGTCTCTGCTGACCTTGACGGCGAGGGAGACCTTGCCGCCGGCCGCGCCGCCGAGGATGACGACGCCGGACTTGAGGCGGTCGAGAACTTCGTCGGCCATCGTGCGGAGAGTGTCGGCGTCCGCGCCCTCGGCGACGGCGTGGGTGACCATCTGGAAGCCGTCCACGCGGCGGGCGGCGGCGGTCAGGCGCTCGGCCTCACCCCCGGAGGCGGCTTTCTGCAAAGTGTGCAGCTCGCGCTCGCGCTCGCGGAGTTCGGTTTGCAGCCTTTCGACCGACGCCAGGGCGTTGACGGGCGATGTCTTCAGAGTCCCGGCGATGTCCTGGAGCAGACGTTCTTGGTCCAAGGTCCGCATCAGGGCGGCCCGGCCCGTGACGGCCTCGATGCGGCGGACGCCGGCCTGGCTGCTGCTTTCGCCGACGATCTTGAACAGGCCGGCCTGGCTGGTGTGGCGCAGGTGGGTGCCGCCGCAGAATTCCAGCGAGAAGTCGCCCATCTGGACGACGCGGACGACGTCGCCGTATTTCTCGCCGAACAGCATCATCGCGCCCATCTGTTTGGCGTCGTTGATGTTCTTCTCTAGGGTGCGGACTTCGATGTCGTTGAGTATCTGCTCGTTGACGAGGGCCTCGACCTGGCGGGTCTCGCTGCCGGTCAGGGCCGCGTCGTGCGAGAAGTCGAAGCGCAGGCGGTCCGGGGCAACCAGGGAGCCGCGCTGCTGGACGTGGGGGCCGAGGACAGTCTGCAAGGCCTTGTGCAGCAGATGGGTCGTCGTGTGGTTGCGCTGGACGGCGGCGCGGCGGCCTTCATCGATGTGGGCCTCGACGGCGTCGCCGACGCGCAGTTCGCCGTGGGCGACGGTCCCCCTGTGGAACCAGAAGCCGCCTTCTTTCTGGGTGTCCGACACGTCGAACTCGCCGGTCTCGGCGTGGAAGCGGCCCGTGTCGCCGACCTGGCCGCCCGCCTCGGCATAGAACGGCGTCTGGTCGAGGACGACCTGGGCCGTTTCGCCCTCGCGGACGGCATCGACGGGTTGGCCGTCTTGGAGCAAGGCGACGATCTGGGTGTGCGACTCGGCCTCGGAATAGCCGACGAAGAGCGTAGGGCGGATGCCGGACTCGCGCAGGGTCGGGACGACGCTCTCGACGAAGACCTCGCGCGTTTTACCGCCTTCGGAAATGCGCAGGTGCTCCTGCCACTTCTCGTCGAAGCGGGCCATGTCCACGGACGCGCCGTGTTCGGCGGCGAGTTCCTGGGTCATCTCGACGGGGAAGCCGTAGGTGGTGGCGAGTTCAAAGGCGTCTTCGCCGGAGACGAAAGGTTCTTCCTTAAACCCTTCCTCCGTTGCAGTCATCGCAGTAGAAGTATCAAGTATGGCGTTCAGCCTTGCCGTCCCCGTTTCCAGCGTCCGGCGGAACTGCGCTTCTTCGATGCGGGCGTAGCGCAGGATGGTGTCGCGGCGCGCTTCCAAGTCAGGGTAGTCGTCCTTGCGCTGGTCGATGACGGTCGGTAGAATCTCGGTCAGAAACGGCTTTTCAATGCCCAGCGTGTTGCGGCCCGCCAGGATGGCGCGGCGCATGATGCGGCGCAGGACGTAGCCCCGGCCCACATTCGATGGCAAAACGCTGTCGGCGAGGCAGAAGGCCGTGGCGCGGACGTGGTCGGCGACGCGGCGGAAGGCGATGTCCTTTTTGTCCGTGTCCCGGCCCGTGTAGGTCAGCCCGGAGAGTTGTTCGAGTTTGCGGAGGATGGGGGCGAACAGGTCGGTCTCGAAGGGGCCGCGCAGGTTGGCGAGCACCGCCGCCGTGCGCTCCAGGCCCATGCCGGTGTCGATGTTCTGCTTGGGCAGGGGGGTTAAGGAGCCGCCGTCGCCGCGCTCGAACTGCATGAAGACGAGGTTCCAGATCTCGAGCCAGCGATTGTCGTCCCAGACGCCGTCGGGCGTGGGCGCGAGGTCGGGCTGGGTGTCGAAGAAGATCTCGGAACACGGGCCGCACGGCCCGTTCGGGCCTTTGGAGATGACGCCCGCCGGCCAGTAGTTCGCGTGCTCGTCGAATCGGAAGATCTTGCGCTCGGGCATCCCAGCCTGGACCCAGAGGCTGTACGCCTCGTCGTCGCTCTCGTGGACGGTGACGCGGAGGCGTTCGAGATCAAGCTTCAAGACGTCGAACAGGAACTCCCAGGCCCAGCGGATGGCGTCGGGCTTGAAGTAGTCGCCGAACGAGAAGTTGCCCAGCATCTCGAAGAACGTGCAGTGGCTGGTGTCGCCGACGTCCTCGATGTCCGTGGTGCGGAGGCACTTCTGGGCCGTGGCGGCGCGGGGGGCGGGCGGCACGAGTTCGCCGAGGAAGTAGGGCTTGAACTGGACCATGCCCGCCGACGTGAACAGCAGCGTCGGGTCCTGGGGCACGAGCGAGTCCGAGGGGAGCCGCTTCGCGCCCCGCGCTTCGAAAAATTCAAGAAACAAGCGTCGCAGTTCGCTGCCGAGCATCATTGGTCTCCCTGACGTGAGTGAGGCTCATTATACCCGAGAAGGCTGCTTATCTTCTTCTGCGTTTGCGCCCCCCTGCTTGCGGGTAATCTGCGAGTACCGACACGGAGGTTATCAATCATGGCAATCGAGCGACTGTATGCGCTGTTTCAGGACGTGGCCGATGCGGAGCGGGCGATCGGCGCCCTGGCG
>CAXUCQ010000479.1:0-2265 GCA_964249295.1 uncultured Armatimonadales bacterium
AGATGGGGGACTGGAGATAAGAAGAGGGCGCTCTTGTATCTTCAAGCGCCCTCGCCCGCAGACGCGGGTTTAGAAAAGACAACACTCTCATGGCAGACATCGTTGACACCGCCATCGCGGCCGGGTCCTTCACCACGCTCGTGGCCGCCGTCCAGGCCGCCGGACTCGTGGACACTCTGAAGGGCAGCGGTCCCTTCACCGTCTTCGCGCCCACGGACGCCGCGTTCGCCAAACTCCCCGCCGGCACGGTGGACGGTCTGCTCCAGGACATCCCCAAGCTGACGCAGGTGCTGACCTACCACGTCCTGCCCGGCGCCGTCCTGTCCAGCGACATCACCGGCCCGATGACGCCCAAGACCGTCCAGGGCGGCACGCTCAAGATCGACCCGGCCCACGGCGTCAAGGTGAACGACGCCACGGTGGTCACGCCCGACATCCAGTGCGACAACGGCATCATCCATGTCATCGACGCGGTGCTGTTGCCCGCCTGACGCGCGGACGGAAGAGCGGAAGAAGCGAAAAAGGCCCCGGCAGACTGCCGGGGCCTTTTTTTGGTGTCCTACGTCGGCCCCCCTACCCTTCGCTCACGCCGACCTATTCGGCGGGGAGAGTGGCACGGACGCGGACCTGTTTGCGGTCGGTGATTTCGATGTCGCCGTAGCCGACCAGGACGGTGCGATGGCCGATGCCAAGCGCGTGGCCGCCCAGGGACAGCAGGGCGAAGTGCGGGGTGCGCGTGTGCGGGTCCACGTACAGGTCGGAGACTTTGCCGACGGCAAGGCCGGCGGGGTTGTGGACGGAGAAGCCGCGCGGGTCGCCGAGGCCGGCGCCGACGGCGATGCCGGGGTGGGTCGCGCCTTTGGCGGCCTTGTCGCGCTTCTCCAGCTCGGACAGCAATTCGAAGATCTGCGGCCCGCGCCGGTCCTGCTGGTTGAACGTCTCGCCGTGTGCCATGATGATGGCGCCTCCTGGACGCTCCCGGAACGATCAGGCGGCCCAACGCTCGGGTCCCCGAGTCAGCAGTGGGGGCAGACACGAGCGGGTCGCGGGGGTGTCTTATTCGCTGGTGTCTTATTCGCTGTCGCGGAGGAACATTTCGGTGACCCAGAAGCCGCCCGCGCTGTCGCGGTAGATGCCGACGCCGATGCTGGTGAACCGGGCATCGAGGATGTTGGCGCGGTGTCCGGGGCTGTTCATCAGGGCCTGGTGGCCCATGAGGACGTCGCCGCCGGGGCGGCTGCAGCTGCAATAGTAGATGTTCTCCCCGACCATGACGTAGGCGGGCGTCGGCTGGCCGGAGGCGTGCAGGCCGCTGAGGTAGCGGTCCATGGGGCTGCGCTGACTGGAGGCGGGCGCCATGTGGCTGAAGTAGCCCTGCGCCGACATGTCCAGGCTGTGCCTCCGGGCGGCCTGTTCCAGCATCGGGTCCGAGGCCAGGGCGTACAAGCCGCGCTCGGTGCGCTCGGCGTTGATGCGGTCGATGAACTCGCGCTCCTCGGCCGTCATCTCCGGGCCGCCGGGCGCTTCCGGGCTGTAGGAGGCCGGGCGGGCGACGAAGGCGGCACGGACGGGGGGGGCGGCGTGGAACACGGTCGGGCCGGCGCCGAGCGCGGAGGCCAGCACACAGGTCGCGGCCAGGAGGGTCGAAAACATGACGGCGCTTTCCTTCCAAACGATTCCCTGGGAACAGGGAGGCGGACTACCGAGAGAACGGAACCGGTCGAAACGTCTGACGCGCTTTTGTGACCGGCCAGAACGGCGTTGTGGCGTGACCTTGGGGCGGTGAGGCTGCAGCGGAGACTTGATCAGAGCCTGTGCAGCGCGCCCGCCTGTGTATTCTAACACGGGTTTGGCGGGTTTGCACGAAACGGCTCGGCAGATACTCCGGTATTTTTGCCCGGTATCTCCGGCGGCGGACGTGAGGCGGCTTGGGAACAAATCCGTAGGGGCGGCGGTCGGAGACGTAATACCGGGCGTGCAGCCCTTCATCGATAGCAAGTCCGTTCAAGGACGGCAGGGAGCCAGGGACGGCCAGGGAGCGGCGGGCGAGAGCCTGCCGCTCCTTTTCTGTGCCTCGGCCCGAGCCGGGGCAGACAGGTTGCGGCTGATCCCAGACACAGGGCAGGGACTAGCCCCGGCGCCCGATCCAGAGGTCGATCACGAGGGCGTCCACCGTGGCGGCCAGGAGGGTGACCGGCGGTTCGCCGGGGCGCTGCGGGAACTCACCGGCGCCGGTGAGCGCGGCGGGCGGCCAGCCGCCGGCGG
>CAXUCQ010000479.1:2275-2858 GCA_964249295.1 uncultured Armatimonadales bacterium
GTGCCGACGAAGACGCTGTCGACGTCCCGCCAGGCGACCCGGCTCTTGGCCTCGGGCAGGGTGTAGCCGCCGTCGATGAATGTCTTGGTCTTGAGGTCGAACTCGCGCTTGATGTCGGCGTCGGCCCCGCCCCTGGCGGCTGCGGCGTCGGCGCCCTTGGCCTTGCCGTAGTCGTCGGCCAGGTCGTAGACCCAGGCGTCGTCGAAACTTCTGGTCTTGCCCAGGTACTGCGACGCCCCGCCCGACCCGTACTCCGGGTACGCGCTCGTGTGCATCTCCCAGCCCCGCTGCACGTGCGGGCTGTCGCCGAACGGGCGCGGCACCCGCGCGTCCACGATCTCCGACGTCGGGATCTGGATGCCGATCTCGTGGCGGCCCCACGACTCGGCCACCTGCGCCTTGTCCATCGAGGCCGCGTTGCCCTCGAACCGCGAGTCCGTCATGAACGAGGGGCGGTCGATGCTCCCGGCCTGGTCGTAGAAGCCCTGCGTCCGCCTGTTGGTGTAGCGGTACTGGAACGGCCGCTTGTCCAGCTCCTGCTGCAGCAGGCGCTGGTAGTTCTCGCCCGCCAGACGGTCGATCT
>CAXUCQ010000480.1:0-2854 GCA_964249295.1 uncultured Armatimonadales bacterium
CCCCTACGGGGAGGGGGAGACGGCGATGCGTCTTGTTCGGTCGCTTGTGCTTGACACGGCGGCGTGGTTCCGTTATAATGGCGGGCGAGCGGTAAGAGGCCGGGCCGCCCGGCCATTTCACGACAGACCGTTTCAACACGACAGACCATTTCAAGGAGACTCTGGACATGCCCACCACCATCCCTCTCGTCAAGCGCGCCGCCGTGGAGTGCCTAGGCACGGCCTGGCTCGTGTTCGGCGGCTGCGGCAGCGCCGTGCTGGCCGCGAAGTTTTTGACGCCTGACAATTCCAACGTCAACCTGGGCATCGGGTTCGTCGGCGTCGCGCTGGCGTTCGGCCTGACGGTGCTGACGATGGCGTATGCCATCGGCCACATCTCGGGGTGCCACCTGAACCCGGCGGTCTCGATCGGGCTGTGGGCGGGGAAGCGGTTCCCGGCCTCGGACCTGCCGCCGTACATCATCGCGCAGGTGGTGGGCGGCGCGGTCGGCGCGGGCGTGCTGTTTTTGATCGCGAGCGGGCAGGCGGGGTTCGACGCCCACGCCGGGTTCGCGTCCAACGGCTACGGCGACCATTCGCCGGGGCATTACGGGCTGGCGGCGTGTTTGATCGCCGAGGTCGTGCTGACGTTCTTTTTCCTGATGATCATTCTGGGGGCGACGGACCGGCGCGCGCCGCAGGGGTTCGCGCCCATCGCCATCGGGCTGGGCCTGACGCTGGTGCACCTGATCGGCATCCCGGTGACGAACCTGTCGGTGAACCCGGCGCGCAGCACGGGGCCGGCGCTGTTCGCGGGCGGCTGGGCGCTGGGGCAGCTGTGGCTGTTCTGGGTGGCGCCGATCCTGGGCGCGGTCCTGGCCGGGGCGCTGTACCGCTGGCTGGAGCCGGGGACGGCGGCCACGACGCCGCCGGACGTGGTGGGCGAGTTCGGGCCGTAAGGTCGGGGGAGGCGACCGGCCTTTCATGAGACCTCGTGAGCGCCCAGGACTGAAGTCCTGGGCTGTGAAGGGCATGTTGCCCGCCTGCGCGGGCGCAAGAGCAAGAGGAGGTCGCTAGGCCTGGAAGAAGGCCCCCCGGCCCCCAATTCTGGGGGAGTCGGAGAACCGCGTCACGGGGGCGAGGGCAGGCACGGAGGAGCGCGCTTCCTGTGGGAACGGTGGCGGCATGGGGTATGCTTAAGGGACGCCGGGGCGGCGCTGCGCCGCCCTGGGTGGGGGCCAAGGACCCCCGAACCGCCTTATGCTGTCTCGATTTCTTTCGTATTACCGGCCCCACCGGCGACTGTTCGTGCTGGACTTCTCGTGCGCGGTGGTGTCGGGGCTGCTGGAATTGGTGTTCCCGCTGGCGACGCGGACGTTTGTGGACCGGCTGCTGCCGGGGCAGGACTGGCGACTGATCCTGCTGGCGGCGGCGGCGCTGCTCGGCATTTACCTGTTCAACACGGGGCTGCAGTACGTGGTCAATTATTGGGGTCATGTGCTGGGCATCTCGCTCGAGACGGAGATGCGGCGCAAGATCTTCGACCATTTGCAGAAATTGTCGTTCCGGTTTTTCGACAACCAGAAGACGGGGCGGCTGGTGGCGCGGGTGACGAAGGACCTGGAGGAAGTCGGCGAAGTCGCGCACCACGGGCCGGAGGACCTGTTTATCGCCGTGATGACGTTCGCGGGGTCGTTCGCGCTGATGTGCACGCTGAACGTCCGTCTGGCATTTCTGACGGGATTGGTGGTGCCGCCGATGACGTGGATCTCGGCGCGCTACGGCAGCGCGATGACGCAGACGATGCGGACGCTGTTCGGGCGCGTCGGGGACTTCAACGCGCGGATCGAGGAGAACGTGGGCGGCATCCGGGTCGTGCAGGCGTTCGCCAACGAGGACCACGAGCGGCGATTGTTCGCGGGGGACAACGCGCGCTACCGGGAGACCAAGCTGGATGCGTACCGGCTGATGTCCAAGAGCATGTCCTTGAGCTACATGACGATGCGGGTGGTGCAGCTGTTCGTGATGATCGTCGGCGCGTACTTCGTGCTGCACCAACAACTGACGGTGGGCGGGTTCGTCGGCTTTCTGCTGCTGGTGAACGTGTTTTTCCGGCCCGTGGAGAAGATGAACGCGGTGCTGGAGTCGTACCCCAAAGGCATCGCGGGGTTTAAGCGGTACACGGAGCTGCTGGACACCGACCCGGACGTGGCCGACGCGCCGGGCGCGGTGGCCGTCGGGCATCTGCGGGGCGACATCCGCTTTGAGGGCGTCTCGTTCGGCTACGATGCGCACACGAAGGTGCTGCGGGACATCGACCTGACCATCCGTGCGGGCGAGACCGTGGCGTTCGTGGGGCCGAGCGGGGCGGGCAAGACGACGCTGTGTTCCTTGCTGCCGCGCTTCTACGACATCGACGCGGGGCGGATCACCATCGACGGCATGGACATCAGAGACATGACGCTGGCGTCGCTGCGGCGCAACATCGGCATCGTGCAGCAGGACGTGTTTTTGTTTGCGGGGACGGTGCGCGAGAACATCGCGTATGGGCGGCTGGGCGCGACGGACGAGGAGATCTGGGAGGCGGCGCGGCGGGCGCGATTGGGCGAGATGATCGCCGGGCTTCCCGAAGGGCTGGACACCGTCACGGGCGAGCGCGGGGTGAAGCTGTCCGGGGGGCAGAAGCAGCGGATGGCGATCGCGCGGATGTTTCTGAAGAACCCGCCGATCCTGATACTCGATGAGGCCACGTCGGCGCTGGACACCGAGACGGAGCGGGCGATTCAGGCGTCGCTGGCCGAACTGGCCGTGGGCCGCACGACGCTGGTGATCGCGCACCGCCTGGCGACGATCCAGGGCGCGGACCGCATCGTCG
>CAXUCQ010000481.1:0-1388 GCA_964249295.1 uncultured Armatimonadales bacterium
CACGACGGGGTAGATCAGTTCCGGCGGCGGGATGTGTCCGGCGTCGGGGAACCAGGTGATCTGCACCCGCGAATCCGGCCCGGACTGCGCGGCCCGGTACAGTTCCTCCGCCGCCTGCGGGATGATCGTCGTGTCCTTGCGCCCGTTCACCATCAGCAGGGCGCGCGGGGCGATGTGCGGCGCGAACGTGAGCGGATCTTCCGGCGTCAGCAGGGCGCTGACGAACGTCCAGTCCACGTCCTGCGACCCCGCGATCCGCTGCCCGCCGACCGTGCGCGTCTTGGCCGCCAAATACTTCAGGATGACAGCCCAGTCGCCGCCGCCCGAGACCAGCACGCTCGCCTTCAGCCGCGTGTCCACGCCCGCCGCCACGGTCCCGATGATCGCGCCCAGCGAGACGCCGACCAGGCCCAGACGCCTGCCGTCGATGTTGGGCCGCGTGTCCAGATAGTCCAACCCGCGCCGCACGTCCACGACCGTCTGCGGCACCCCCGTCAGCAGCTCCTGCTGCAGAACGGCGGCGGACAGCGGCGTCCCCTTCGCGCTCGGCAGCGCGCGCTCCCCCTGCCCGTACTCGTCGATGGCGAGCGACGCATACCCCAGCGTCGCCAGAAAGCGCGCCGCCCCCGCCATGGCTTCCTTCGCCGACCCCAGCCCGTGCAGCAGGACCAGGCACGGCGCGGGGTGCGCGGGGGACGCCGATGTCGGCACGAACAGCAGCGCCGGGACGCGCTGGCCGTGCGTGCTGGCGTAGGAGCATCGCAGCATCCGGCAGTCGGGGAACGTCTTGGTCTCAGTCGTCTTGACGGCCAGCGGCTGTGCCGTGGGATACTGATAGATCGGCAGCGACGCCTGGTACGGGTCCGTCGTCTTCGCCGCATCCGCCACGCCCGGCCCCGCCGTCACGAGGCTCAGGCAAAGCCCGAGCCAGAAAGTCGTCAGTTTCATAGTACGTTCCGTAAGATCGCCCGCAGGCGGTCGTAATCGTCGGCCAGCAGCATCGCCAGCGTCTTGCCCGCGTGTCGCAAAAACTCGCGCTCGTCCGCCTGCGCGTCCCGCGCCTGACGCAGACACGCGGCCACCAGTTCGTCGGACGGCACGCCCGCCAAGGCCCCGCCCGAAGGCAGCAGCAGCCCGCGCAGGAACGACAGGTCCTCGGTGAGCCGGCGCACCTCCCCGGCGTCGCACGGGTACACGCGGCTGTGGATGCGCGGCGGCTTGGGCGGCAGGTGCCGCCGCAAGGCCTTGCCTTCTCCCTCACTGTACGCGATCAGCAGGCCCGAGAACTCCGTGTGGAGCAGTTCAAAGATCTGCGGCTGCTGCGCCCGCAGCTCGTCCTCGTCGGCGAAGCCGAGCGCGGACGGTCGCCGCCCCGCCTCCAGCGACGC
>CAXUCQ010000481.1:1398-2847 GCA_964249295.1 uncultured Armatimonadales bacterium
GCGCCCGTGGGTGGTGGGGCGCGGGGCCGGGGGCCCCCCCTTGTGGGGGGGGGGGGGGGGGCCTCTCTGTGACCCGCCAAGACCTTCACGAACGAGCCGAACGGCGGCGGGTCGTACAACTTCGGCACGATCTGGCGCGGCACTTCCAGGCACTGCGCCACGAACCCCGTCGTGCCGGCTTCAATGATCTCCCCGATGGGACTGTCCCTCATGCCGTTGCTCCGCCCGAAGGCGCTTTCAGCGCCTGCGGGAAGGCGCGGGCCGTGTGCAGGATGAACTCGCCGAACAGCGTGTTGGCCCACGCGAACCAGGGCCGAGTATACCGCGTCGGGTCATCTTTCTGGAAACTCTCGTGCATGAACCCCGTCCCGGCGTGGGTGGCCTTGAGCGTCCGCAAGCACCCCGCCACTTCCGCCGCCGAAGTGCTGGTCAGCCCGTACATCAGGATGCTCATCGGCCAGATCATGTCCAGGCCGGTGTGCGGGCCGCCGATGCCCGCGTACCGGCCCGCGAAGAAGAACGGGTTCCCATCGCCCCACACGAACCGCCGCGTGGCCTGGTACACAGGGTCGGACACGGCGCACGCCCCCAGGTAGGGCAGCGCGAGCAGGCTCGGCACGTTGGCGTCGTCCATGAACTGCGCGCTGCCCATGCCGTTGACCTCATACGCCCACACCGTCCCCACATCGGGCAGTGTCTGCCGGCTGTGACGGCGCAGGGCGGTCTCGATCTCGTCGGCCAGCGACGCCGCGGACGCGGCCTTGGCGGGCTTGTGCAGCCCCTGGGCGTACAGCGCGGCCAGCCAGCGCAGCGAGACGGCGGCGAAAAAGTTTGACGGGATCAGGAACGGGAAGAGGGTCGCGTCGTCCGAGGGCCGGAACATCGACGCGATCAGGCCGTCCGGCCTGACGGGCCAACCGTAGCCGCCGAAGAACTGCGTCTCCGTCGGGCTGGCGGCGCGGCGCTGGAAGTGGTAAGGACCGGGGCCGTCCCTGCGCTGCTGCTCGCGGAACGTCTGCACGACGCGGTCCATCGCCGCCTCCCACGCGGCGTCGAACGGGGCCGTGTCCCCGGTGTGCTGCCAGTACCCGTGCGCCAGCCGGATCGGGTAGCACAGCGAGTCGACCTCCCATTTGCGCTCGAACACGCCCGGCTTCATGTCCGTCAGGTCGCGCGTGGCCCGCGACTGCGCCGGGTCGGCCAGGAACGAGTTGGCATACGGGTCGATCAGGATGCACTGCGCCTGCCGCCGGATGACGCCTTCGAGCAGGCGCCGCAGCGGGGCGTCGCGCGGCGCGAGCGGCAGGTACGGCCAGACCTGCGCCGACGAGTCCCGCAGCCACATCGCGTCGATGTCGCCCGTGATGACGAACGTGTCCGGTCTGCCGCCGACCTCCTGATAGTGGACCGTCGTGTCGAGCGTGTTCGGGAAGCAGTTCTCGAACATCC
>CAXUCQ010000482.1:0-2839 GCA_964249295.1 uncultured Armatimonadales bacterium
GATCACAACCGGGGGACGCTGCCGTTCGCGGCGAGGATTAGGGACTGGTACTGGGCGCGGGCGGGATTGGGGGAGGACGGCGCGCTGCTGCTTTATCACGTGGATTACCACCACGCCCCGTCCGTGAGTCACCTGCTGCGGTTTGCAGGGGGGCGGCTTGTTTCCCATGACGCGCAGGCGCGGGTCGATCTGCGACGGACTCGATGGAACGGGTTCGGCACCCCGTATGCGACCGAACTGGCGGTGCGGAGCGGCGACCTGACGGCGACCGTGCGGCTGGCGCGGCGTCTGGACAGCGCGCCGTTCTATGTCCGTACCCTGTGCGATGCCGAGGTCCGGCAGGGAGGGCGTGTGCAGCGCGGCCGTGGCTTGGGGGAATACTTCCGGCCCCGGATGCTGTCGTGGCCGCTGGTCGCGTCGGCGACGAAGGCCCGCATCGTGGTGAGATGAAACCGACGCCGAATCCCGTTTACCGTATCCTCTGCGTGCGGACGCTGCAGGCGAGTGCATTGGCGCTGGCGCTGTCTTGGTCCTTTCACTGGCCGCTGACGGGGCCGCACGCGCTCGGGCTGTTCTTCACCCCGCTGCTGTGCCTGTATTTCGTGTTCGTCTTTGTCGCGCCGTGGTCCTGGGGGCTGCCCATAGTGACCCGCCTGCGGACGAAGGAGCGCGTCGTGGCGCTGACGTTCGACGACGGGCCTTCGCCGGAGACGACGCCTCGGGTGCTGGATGTCCTGCGCGCGCAGGGCGTGACGGCGACGTTTTTCGTGCTGGGGGCGGCGGTCGAGCGGCACCCGG
The DNA here is from genome assembly GCA_964249295.1 of uncultured Armatimonadales bacterium. Taxonomy (GTDB): domain Bacteria; phylum Armatimonadota; class Armatimonadia; order Armatimonadales; family Capsulimonadaceae; genus CAZZVX01. The sequence continues at coordinate 799 of CAXUCQ010000482.1, forward strand.
AATTGTTGTGCCGGATGGTGCGCGAGGGCCATGCGGTCGGGCTGCACGGCTACGAGCACCGCGCCCTCACGCTGGCCTCGGCGGCTGTGCTGCAGGGACAGGTTGCGCGGGCGGCGGAGGCCGTGCAGCGGGCCTGTCCCGAAGCAGGGCGCCCGATGCTGTTCCGGCCCCCGCACGGGTTCAAGTCCTTGACAATGCCCTGGACCGCCCGCCGGCTTGGCTGTCGGCTCGTTCTGTGGTCGCTGAACCCGCGTGACTACCGGGGGCAGACGGCGGGAGGGCTGGCCGGGACGTTTGTCAACGGACTGCGCCCCGGCGCGATTGCACTCATGCACGACGGGCCGGGCAGTGTCGGGACGGCAGAGGCGCTGCCTCTGATTTTGGACGGCCTGACGAGGGCAGGCTATCGATGCGTCCCCCTGGCGCCGGAGTGGTTTTGATTCGCCCCCGGCAGTGTATATCAGCATCATGGCTACTGTACGCATGGAAGAGGAGGCGTTCGACGACGAACGTCGGGAGACGAAAGTCCGGGATGAGCGCCTGCAGACGCCCGGCGGAGCGCCGAAAAGGGGCGGGCCGTTCCGGGCGCTGGCGCAGCGCAACTTCCGGCTGTTCTGGATCGGGCAGTTGATCTCCCTGATCGGGACGTGGGCGCAGAATCTGGCGCAGGGCTGGCTGATCGTGCTGCTCGTTGACCCCGTGGCGCGGGCGATGCTGCGGCACGGCGGCGCGGCGGCGGGGGCGGCGACGCAGCACCATCCGGCGGGCGTCGAGGCGGCGGCGAACTTCTGGTCCGGCTGGGTCAACTTCGCCGGGGGGCTGCCGATCTTCCTGTTCACGCTGCTGGCGGGGGTGGTCGCGGACCGCGTGGACAAGCGCAGAATGCTGCTGGTGACGCAGAGCGCGCTGATCGTCTGCGCCCTGTGCCTGGGAGTTCTGTGCGTGACGGGCCGCGTCGAGATCTGGCACGTCATGCTGTTCGCGGGATTGTCGGGCGTGGCGGCGGCGTTCGACATGCCGACGCGGCAGTCGTTCGTCGTCGAGATGGTGGGCAAGGACGACGTGCCGAGCGCGATCGCGCTGAATTCCAGCGTCTTCAACGCCGCCCGCGCGCTCGGCCCGGCGGTGGCGGGGCTGCTGCTGGCGGCCAACGTCAGCATCGGCGCGGCGTTTCTGGGGAACGGCGTGCTGTCGATGGCGGTCATTGTCGGCCTGTTGATGATCCGCCCGTCGCAGCGGGCGGCAGAGCCGTCGGACGAGGACAGGTCGCTGCGCGGCGTCTGGCGCAGCACGATGGAAGGCTTTCGCTACGTCGGCTCCAGCCACACGGCCCGCAATTTGGTGATTTTGGTCGGCTCGTTCGGCGCGTTTGCGTTCTCGTTCAATGTCTTGATTCCCGTCTTCGTGCGCTTCACGCTGCTGCCGCACGCGGGGGACGCGACCCAGGTCAAGGCGTTCGGCTTCATGGAGACGGTGCGGGGGGTGGGGGCATTAGGCGGGGCGCTGACGGTGGCGTTCCTGGGCAGCGCGCAGCGTCAGCGGACCATGCTGATCACAGGGAGTCTGCTGGCGACCGTGCTGCTGGTCGTGTTCGCCGAGGCGCGGGTGATGTGGGTGGCGTATGCGACGATGTGCGTCGTCTCGTATGGCTTCGTGCTGTGCTTCGCGACGAGCAACACGCTGATGCAGCTCAGCGTGCCGGACGCCCTGCGCGGGCGGGTGATGAGCATCTACACGCTGATGTTCATCGGCACGATGCCGTTCGGCTCCTTGTTCGCGGGGTGGCTGGCGAAGTTCATCGGGGCGCCGCTGACGATCCTGATCTGCGCGGTCGTTTCGCTGCTGACCACGCTGGTCGTCGTGTTCCGCCCCGGCGGCCTGCGCGACTTGAAGACATCGCCGGTGCGGAAGACGCAGCCGACGGCGGCTTAGGAGGCCCCCCGGCCCCCAATCCTGGGGGAGTAGGAGGCGGGTTTCTCGGAGACGCCGACACATTCCGCTGGCACCCGTCGCACGGTTTTCTGACTCCCCAGAATTGGGG
>CAXUCQ010000483.1:0-2820 GCA_964249295.1 uncultured Armatimonadales bacterium
CATCAATATCCTGCGACTCGCCCTGGGATAACATGGCGTGGGCTGAGAGAAGCCCCAGAAGCCCCCGGTCTTTAGACCGTGGGGAGTTATCACAAGTCACACGACTTGTTCCGGGTGGGCGGCTTGCAAGAGGGAGCGGCGCTGGCGGTGGTCGGGGAATGAGGCGAAGCCCAACATCATCGTGCAGCGATGCGGCATCGTCTGTTGCAGATCAGCGAGGCGTCCCAGCAGGCGGCTGCGGACGATCTCGCGGGTCTCGCCGGTGTGGGGCATCAGGGCGGCGATCTCGTGCGAATCCGCGCGGGCGACGAGGTCGGAGCGGCGCATGCAGTCTTTGACGGTCTGGGCGACCTGGACGAACAGGGACGCTTCGGGGAGGTCGGAGCCGACCTGGAGGCGCAGGACGGAGAGTTCCAGATTGTGCCGCACGGCGCGGGACAGTTCTTCGTCCAGGCGCTCGTCGAAATACTGGCGGGTGTACAGGCCGGTGACGGGGTCAAGCACCGTGGGCGGGGCGTCGTCGGCGGCTTCGTAGGCGAGGCCGCCATGGGCGGCCAGCCGCCTGCGGCGGGTCTCGTGCTGCAGGGCGGCTTCGCGGACGGCGTCGCTGCGGAACATCTGCTGCAGTTTGCGGGCGGAGTTCTTCAGGATGTGGGAGATGTAGTTGTTGGAGACGCCGAGCGCGCGGGCGATGTCGGTCTGGCTGCGGTCCTCGTAATAGAACAGGTAGAGCACCTTCTGTTCGATCTCTTTGAGGCGCGTCAGCGCGTGTTCGAGGACGAGCTTTTCCTCAATCGGCAGTTCGGCGGCGGAGGCTTCCAGGTTGCTCTGCGCGACGTGGGCCGCCGCCCCTCCCGTCTCCTGCGCCTCATCGAGACTGGCAACCGAAAAGGTCGCGCGGGTGGTACGGATGCGCGTCACCTCGCCCTCGCGCAGCCCAAGCGACCCGGCGACCTCGGCGTCGGACGGCTCGCGCCCGAGTTCCTGGGTGAGCGTGTCCGTTTCGCGCCGGACCTTTTGAGCCATCTCCTGCAGCCAGGCGGGTTCCTTGATGATCTGGACGCGGTCGCGGAGGAAGTGGCGCAGATGCCCGTCGATGTGGTGGGTGGCGTAGGTGATCAGCTTGACGCCGCGCCCCGTGTCGTACTGCTCGATGGCGTGCATCAGGCCCAGGAATCCCTCCTGAATCAGATCTTCCAGAGGGACACTGCCGGCGAAGAACTGCCGCGCCTGCTTCTGCACGAGCGGGCGGAACTGCTCGACCAATGTCTCGTGGGCGGCGGAGGAGCCGGGGCCGCCCGCGCGGTACTGCGCGAGGAGTCTGCTCGCCCGTGTCTCGTCATCCAGACGGCTGGACGCCCGCCGCTCGCGTCCGTCCCACGATCCGTTCTTTTCTGATCCGTTCTTGTCTGTCATAGCGTGCGAAACCCCGCCCCGCCACGGACCGTAGGCAGGGTGGGGCCTCCGGCGCCTAGTGGATCGAGCTGACCAGTTTGAAGATCGGACTCATGACCGAGATGGCGATGAAGCCGACGAGGACGCCCATGCCGACGATCAGCAATGGCTCGATCATCGAAGTCAGACCCTTGCCCATGGCGTCGACCTCGTCGTCATAGAAGTCCGCCACCTTGGTCAGCATCTCGGACATGCGGCCCGTTTCTTCGCCCACGTCGATCATGTGGGTGACCATCGCCGGGAACAGGCCGGAGTTGGCGAGCGGCTGGCTGATCTTCGCGCCCTCGCGGATCGCCGTCCGGGCGTTGGAAACGGCCTCGGCCAGAACGACGTTGCCGGACGTGTCGCCGACGATCTCCAGCGAGCGCATCATCGGCACGCCGCTCGCGATCAGCGTGCCGAACGTGCGCGAAAAGCGCGACACGCTGAGCTTCAGCGACAGGTCGCCGAAGATGGGCAGCTTCAGCATGAGCTTGTCAACATTATACCGGCCCTTCGGCGTTTTCACGTACTGCTTGAAGGCCACGACGCCGCCGATGATCAGGGTCAGCGCGATCCACCAGAACTTCTGCAGCCAGTCGCTCGCGTCGAACAGCGCCTGCGTCACCGGCGGCAGCTGGATGTCCATCGACGAGAAGATGTCTTTAAAGCGCGGCAGCACGAACAGGAACAGGGCGATGACCATGACGACGGCGAAGCACAGGACGATGCACGGGTACATCATGGCCGATTTGACCTTGCCCTTTATTTCCATCTCCTTTTCCAAGAATCCTGCCAGGCGGTCCAAAATAACGTCGAGGATGCCGCCGATCTCCGCCGCTTTGATCATGTTGATGTAGAGCTTGCTGAAGACCTGGGGGTGCTTCGAGATCGCGTCCGTCAGCGACAGGCCGCCTTTGACGTCTTTGCGCGTCGCGCCGATGACGCCCTTCAGGCCCTCGTCTTTGGTCTGGCTTTCCAGGATGTCCAGACACTTGATGATGGCGATGCCGGCGTCGATCATCGTGGCGAACTGCCGCGAGAAGACGACCAGCGACTGCAGCTTGACCTTCGCGGTCTTCGCGGACACGGCCATCTTCAGGCCGGTCTTGGCTTCGTTGAGCGAGACGATATGGAAATGCTGCTCGTGCAGCTTGGCGAGGACGACTTGTTCGCTGTCCGCCTCGACCTTCCCTTTGACGGAGCGGCCCGACGGATCGACGGCGTCGTAAACAAAAGTAGCCACAGGTACCTCCTGAACTTCACACCGGCTGAACTCCGCGCCGGGCGGCGCAGGCAGCAGTCCCGCCGCCCCCGACAGTGCGGCAAGAGGACGTAGGGTGCGCCGTGTCCATTATCGGCGTTCGCAGAAGGTAAGTTTAGGGC
>CAXUCQ010000484.1:0-2803 GCA_964249295.1 uncultured Armatimonadales bacterium
CTTCGGCTGCACCCTGCTCGTCGGCGAGACGCGCCTGGCGCTCCTGAACGTCAACGAGGAGGCCAGGTTCATCCGCGACCGCTTCGCCGCCTACCTGACCGCCTCCGAGCACGCCGGGGAGCCGGGCTGAGAAGGTCGAGCAGGATTCCGCCGCCCCCCTGCCGAACCGTCGCGGGGCCGCCGTCGGCCACACCAATCATCGCCCCCACGAGGAGACCACCCATGAAACCGGGGACCATCGTCGCCGCCGTCGTCGGCCTGCTGTTCGTCATCGCCGCCGTCCTGTACTTCACCCAGCCGGCCGGGTCGCTGCCCGGCTTCCTGCCCGGACACGAGGCCGGCTCCCTCCTGCGCCACACCAAGCACGGCATCCTCGCCCTCGCGCTGGGCGTCGTCTGCTTCGTCGCCGCCTGGTTCCTGTCCGGCCCCAAGCAGCAGTCGGTGTAGGGGCAGGCCCCCGTGCCTGCCCTTCTCCGCCATCCGTTCCTGCCCTCTTCCACTGACAGCCTTGACAAGCCGCCGCCGTTTCGTCTACACTCGTCTCGTCTACACTGGCACGGACAGTTGTGGGGCCTTATGCGCCCCGTTTCAAAGGAGAACACGCGACGCATGGGCATTCTTGAGGGCAGACAGGGCATCATCTACGGCGTCCGCAACGAGCGCTCGCTGGGCTGGGGCTGCGCGCAGAGCCTGGCCCGCGAGGGGGCCAGGATCGCCTTCTCGGTGATGACCGAGCGCGAGGAGAAGGACGTGCAGAAGCTCGCCGCTTCCCTGCCCGGCGGCGCGGCGTCGTTCGTGCAGATCTGCGACCTGACCAAAGACGACGACATCGCCGCCCTGCACAAGCGCGCCGGGGACGAACTGGGCCGGCTCGACTTTCTCATCCACGCCGCCGCGTTCTCGCCCAAGGACGGCATCGACGGGCGCTTCCTCGGCGTGTCCCGCGCCAGCTTCGCCACGGCTTTGGAGGCGTCGGTCTTCAGCTTCATCGCCGCCGCCAAGGACGCCGAGCCGCTGCTCAACCCCGGCGCGAGTCTGATCACCCTGTCGTACCTGGGGTCGGAGCGGGTCGTCCCCAACTACAACACCATGGGCGTCGCCAAGGCCGCCCTCGAGTCCGCCGTCCGCTACCTGGCCGCCGACCTGGGGCCGCAGGGCGTCCGCGTCAACGCCATCAGCGCCGGCCCGACCATGACCCTGTCCGCGCGCGGCGTCACGGGCTTCTCCACCATGTTCAAGGAAGCCGCCAACGTCGCCCCCCTGCGCCGCAACACCGCCATCGCCGACGTCGGCGACACCTGCGCCTTTCTGGCCTCCGACTGGGCGCGCGGCATCACCGGCGAAGTCCTCTACGTCGACAACGGCCTGCACATCCTGGGCTGACCCATGCCCGCGACGGCTTTTATCCACTGGGAACTGGAAGGCGACTATGCCGAGATCGGCGGCCCGGCATTGCTCCGGCAGGCCGTCACCGAAGTGCTGGCGCGCGTCCCGCGCGAGCACCTGCGCCAGCTCGACGCCCTCGTCGTCCAGGACCGCGACCCCAAAGGCCGCGCGCTGGGCGTCTGGCGGCAGGACGCCCACGGCCTGTCCATCGAGCTGTACGCCGAGCCGCACGTCGCCGATGTCCTGCGCGCGCCCCCCGACGCCCGCCCGTTCGCGCTGCGCCTGTACCTCGCCCACACCCTGTTCCACGAGGTCGGCCACCACGTCACGCTGCACCTGAACCGCCGGGCCGCGCCCTCGCGCAAGAAAGCCCAGGTGGAGCAGACGCTGGAGAAGTGGGCCGAGCAGTACGTCGCCAAACGCCTGCAGGGCCTGGTGGACGCCTGGCAGCGCCCGGACGGCCCCGCCGCCACGCCCGAAGGCCGCGCGGCGCTGTCCGCCGCCCTGCGCTTCCTGCAGCTGCAGGGCCGCATCCGCTTGATCGAAGAGGCGGAAGCGGCTCCAGCGCCGGCGTCGCCAAACAAAGCCTCGGCGTGACGTGTCACGCCCTTGCGTCGGCTAGCTACAAGGAATTGACCAGCCGCTCCAGGTGACGGGACTGGCGGATCATCTCCGGCAGGCTTCCGAGTTCCGGCTCGGTGAGAATGAGGCTCCACTCGTCGACGTCGTAGCTGGGGACGTACCGGGCGAGGTAATCGGCGGTCCGGGCCGGCAAGGCGGTGGCGCGCGCGGCGACGTCGATGGGCATGAAGGCGATCATGGTGTCGTCGTACTCGGACTGCTGGCGCTGGCCGCGCCGGCGGGCGTAGGCCGGGTCGATCCGGCTGACCGCCGTCCACTCGGTCATGGCCTCTTCCGGGCGGTTGGCGAAGTAGCAGGCCAGCCCCCGGTTCGAGTGCAGCATGACGTTGGATGGCTGCAGGGCCAGCGCCCGGTCGAACATCTCGATGGCGACGCGGCTCCTCTCCTGCGACTCTTTGGCCTTGGCGTCGTCCGGCTTGCGGCTCTGCTGGCGCAGCGCCATGCCCTGCTTGGCATACGCCAGGGCCAGGTTCGAGTAGTCCTCCATGCGGTTCTGGCGCAGGGTGATGACGCGGCGGAACTCGGTCGCGGCCAGGTCCAGCCTGCCGTTGCGGTAGTAGGTGACGCCGAGGTTGGTGAAACAGTCGGCGTTGGTCGGCTCCGCCTTGGCCGCGATCTCCCACTCCTTGGCCGCCTGGTCCAGATTCTTGAGCAGCATGTAGACGCTGCCGACGTAGTAGTAGAACGGCAACATCTACGTGTCCATATGAAGAAAAAAAATGAAATGGCGCAGCGCCTCGTCGTAGCCCCCCATCTCGATCTGGCACAGGCCCAG
>CAXUCQ010000485.1:0-2802 GCA_964249295.1 uncultured Armatimonadales bacterium
GTTTGCCGTTGTTGTCCTTGACCGTCCCCGTGATCCGCCCCGGCGGCACCGGAGCCAGAACGAGGCCCGTGCTGTTGGTCGTGTCGCCTTCCACCTTGAATGCGGAGTTCGAGACTGTGGTCGTGAAACCCGATTTGTAGGCGACGACGCTGTAAACACCCGGCTCAACACCGTTGATGGTGTAGTTCCCACTGGAGTTCGTGCCGGTCGGGTCGCTCGCGCTGAACAACTGCCGCGCGCCGGGAATCGTCCCGCCGCCGGCGGGCCGCAGATAGACAGTCGCGCCGGCCAGACCCTGCCCCGACGCCTGCGTGACGTGGACGGTAAACGTTCCCGTCCGCAGATAAGAGACGATGTTATGCAGGATGTTCGGTCGCTGGTTGCGCGCGGCGTAAGCGCCCGGATTGTAGTTATAATAGTCGATGCTGATGCCTTCGATGCCGAACGACCCGAAGACGACACGACTGCCGTAGCCGGCATTGAGCGCGTCGGTGGTGTCCTCATGGTAGAGGAGGCCGGCGGCGCCGTTGGTCGTCATGTCCTGAGTCACACCGGCATTCGGGGTGATCGTGTTGATCTGCGCGAGCGCCTGGACCGTGTTGCGCCCGCCCTGCGGGCTGTTGAGGCTCAGATCGATGTTCGGCCCGAGCTGATCGAGCGCGGCATCGGTCCGCCAGTTGGAAACGCCATCGAAATCGTTGCCGAGCAGCAGCGCGCCCTGACTGGCCGGCGGCACGTTGCCGATGACCCCGGTGCTCGTGAACAGTGGGAAGTTGTCGTTCGGGCTGCCGTCGAATCCGGCATTCCCGCTGATGCGTTTCCCTGCGCCGCCCAGGATCTGCCCGCCGCCGGCCTGTGAGGCAAACTTCGCGCCCAGGTAGGTGGACAGGAACGCCGCCCCGGTCCCCGCCGTGGCCGGGTTCCCGTTTCCCTGCAGCGACAGCGCCGAAGCGACGTTGGCGCCGGTGAGACACAGACGGCCCCCCGCCTGCAGGTATCCCTGCAGGGTCTGCTGCGTCGTCGGGTTCTCGATCGACCCCGAATCGACCAGCGGCAGGTCGCCGGCGTAGGGCGCGACCCAGATGACGCACCGCTGGGCGACCGGGACGAGCGGGGCGTCGCCCTTGGCCCCGTCCGCCGCCGGTGCGTTCACGTTGTTGGTGGCGTCCGCGACCGCGGGCTGCGCCTGGAACGTCGGCTGATAGCCCGCCAGCACGGAGGATGGGACGGGACCCCGGCTGAGGATGCGCCACAGGCTGTACTTCTGCGAGCGGACAAAGGGAACCGTCGTCGCTTGTCCGAACTGTTCACTCGTCAGGTTGGCGTCGGTGGTGGCTCCCGTGACGGGATCGGTCGATAGCAGAGAGACACGGCCACCGTCATCAGTGAGGCCGTCATCGTAAGAGCCGACGCCGAGGCCGTTCAGAACATCGTTGGAGAGCCTGGCGAGGCTATGAACGAGACCGCCGAAGGCCAGAGGCGTCGCCGAAGCCGGCGGTGCGGAGGGCTGGCTTTCATTGCCGCCGTTGCTGACGGATGTGACGACATAGTAGTAAGTCGTCCCGTTCGTCACGGTCGTGTCATTGAAGGTGGTCGCGACGGTCCCGGTCGGCGGGGCAAACGGCCCTACGGTGCCGACCTTCGTGTAGCCCGCCGGGAACGCCGCCCCGGCGGTCATGGTCCGGTAGATATTATAGGAAGGCTGGTTGTCTCCGGCCCACTCGACCGTGACGGCGCCATTGGCAGGAGTCGCGCTGACATTGGTCGGGAACGACGTGTTCTGCTGCGCTGGGATCGCCGGCGCCGTGGGGGCCGTTAGCATCGACCAGATATCGGTCGTATTCGGCAGAAGCCCCTCATCGACATCCGTGTAGTAGGACTCGGCCCCATAGAACGTCGGCTGCAGGTTCGAGTTGCCGTTCTGTCCCCCGAAGGTCGTCGCGGCGAACTTCTGACCGAGCGCGTAATCGCTGACAACAAGGATGTCGTTGCTGCCGTTGAACGACGTCGTGGTGAAGCCGCCGACATTGTCATAGATGCGCCAGTTCTTGCTCTGCCCAAGGTACTCGCCGCTGATCTCAGGCGACGTCAGCGCCGGGAATACGGCTCGGTCGTAAGCGATGACATCCACATAGAAATCGCTGGATGCCGTGGGCGTGACATAGGTCGCGGTGTACAGGACACCGCCTAGACCATCCTGCTGCGCGGCCGGAACGAGTTGGAGTTGGAGCCATTCGGCGGAAGTGGCCGGCGTCGTCTTAGTCGCCGCTGTATCCGTCACCGGACGAGGCGGGTTGGCGGAGCCGCTGAAAGCGACCTGATCATCAAACCCGGCGAGGTAGTAAGGCGTCCCATAATCGCCCAGGGCCGTGCCGGGTTCGGCGACCGTCGGGTTCACATACTGGCATTCGTATTCAGGCCCGAGAGGCAGGTACTGGTTGATTCCCGTACCCGTGATGGCGTGTCCGACACCGATCGTGTCACTCCCGTTCGTCCCACCGACGGCCCCGAACTGGTAGACGGGATGATTGTTGATCAGGTTGAAGCTGCCGAATCTGAAATCAGGACCAAAAGCTTCGATGCCGGCGCCGCCGTCAAACAGCCGCTGCGCGGCTGAACCACTGTCGTGCCGATAGTCGAACGAGTTCGTCCCCTGTGCCAAGGGAGCAAACGTCGGAGAATAGCCAGCCGTATCCGGCGATGGGTTCTCGTTGCTGCGGGCGAAGACCTTGTGCTCGATACCCTGTGAGTCCTGGTACTTGCTGTCCGGGTCCTTGATCTGGAGGTAGACGTTCGGGCCGC
>CAXUCQ010000486.1:0-2786 GCA_964249295.1 uncultured Armatimonadales bacterium
TGCTGGAACAGGTCTTTGAGGGCCTGGTGCAGTACGACACGCACAACAAGATCGTCCCCTGCCTGGCCGACAAGTGGGCCGTCAGCCACGGCGGCACGGTCTACACGTTCCACCTGCGCCCGGCCGTCAAGTTCCAGAACGGCCGGCCGCTCACGGCGGACGATGTCGCCTTCTCGCTCCAGCGCGCACTGGACCCCGCCCTCAAGTCCGCCGTCGCCCCCGAATACCTGCGCGACATCGTCGGCGCACAGGCCGTCATCGACGGCAAAACGCCCTCGCTTTCCGGCGTCAAAGTCATCAATGCCCAGACAGTGGCCGTCACGATCACCAGCCCGAAAGCCTACTGGATCGACACGCTCACCTACCCGACCGGATGGGTCGTCTGCAAGAGCGCCGTCGCCAAGTTGGGCCACCGCCCTCTCACCGACGCCGACGACGCGCAGGGCATCGGCACCGGCCCGTTCACGCTCCGGCGCTACGTCAAGGACAGCGAAGTCGATTTAGACGCCGACAAGGCGTATTGGGGCGGACCCCCGCTCGTCGCGGGCGTCACCGACAAGATCATCTCCGACCCGAACACGCGCCACGCGGAGTTCGTGGGCGGCCAGATCGATCTGATGCGCCAGGAGGAGTTCGGCAACTACGTCACCGACAACAGAAACCCGAGCCTGAAATCCGCCCTCCATGCGTTCCCGCGCGCCGAGCTGTACTATCTGGGTCTGAACGAGAACGCCTACGCGCCCTTCAAAGACGTGCGCGTCCGGCAGGCCCTCGCCTACGCCACGGACAAAGAAACGATCAGCAAGCGTGCCACGGCGAGCCTGTACCCCGCCGCCCAGGACTTCCTGCCGCCCGGCATCCCAGGGTACGACCCCAACTTCCGGGGCCTGCCGTATGACCCGGCCAAGGCCAAGACGCTGCTGGCCCAAGCGGGCTACCCCGGCGGCAGGGGGCTGCCGCCGCTCGTCATCTACACCTACAACAACCGGCCCTTCGCCGCCGCCACCGTTGATCTGCTCCGGCAGATGTACCAGGCCGTCGGCATCCCCGCCAAGATCCAGCCGATGGAGTTCGGCGCGCTGATCGCCGCCATCGACCAAAACACGCAGATCCCGTGTTTCTTCTTCGGCTGGTCGGCGGACTACCTCGACGCGCAGGACTTCTACACCCTGCTCTTTTCCTCCACCAGTCCAGAGGACCACACCGGGTATCACAGCCCGCAGTTCGACGCCCTCTGCGCCCAGGCGGACGTTGAACAGGACCCGAAGCGGCGCCTCGCGCTCTACCGCCTGGCCGGGCGGATCATCCGCGACGAGGTCCCGCGCATCCCCATCTTCGTCGCCAGCGAACCGGAACTCGTCAAGCCCTACGTCAAGAACCTGGATGACTGCCTGATGGGCCATATGCCGGACAAGCATCTGGCGCTGCACTGAACTCCCAAGCGAGACACACGATGCTGACATATCTCATCAAACGGATCGGTTTCGCCCTGCTGTCCATCTGGGCCGTGCTGACGATCACGTTCTTCATCGCCTATCTGGCCCCCGGCGACCCCATCGAGCAGATGATGGGCCAGCACTCCGACCCGGTCGTGCTCGCCAAGGCCCGCCACGACGCCGGACTGGACAGGCCGCCGCTCGTCCGCTACGGCCTCTATCTTTGGGCCTTCCTGCACGGCGACCTGGGCAAGTCCTACTACACCAACGAGCCGATCACCCACTTCCTGGCCCGCAGCCTGCCCAACACCTTTGAACTCGCGCTCGCCGCCATCGTCCTCGCCATGCTCGTCGGCATCGTGATCGGCCTGATCGCGGCCACCAAGCCGAACACGTTCCTGGACCGTTCGCTGATGCTGACCGTCCTGACGGGCGTTTCCGTGCCGAACTTCGTCCTCGGCCCGATCCTGATCCTGATCTTCGCCCTGAAACTCGGCTGGCTGCCCGTCGCGGGGTGGGGCGGCCTCGAGTACGTCGTCCTGCCCGCCATCGTCCTCGGCGCGCGCCCGGCGGCCCTGATCGCCCGGATGACGCGCTCCTCCATGCTGGAAACGCTGAAGCAGGACTACATCCGCACCGCCCGCGCCAAAGGCTTGTCGCCGGGCGTCGTGCTCATCAAGCACGCCCTGAAGAACGCCTTCCTGCCCGTGCTGACCACGGCGGGCGTCTCGTTCGGCTACCTGCTGGCCGGCTCGTTCGTGGTCGAGACCATCTTCACCATCCCCGGCGTCGGCTTCGCCTCCATCGACTCTCTGTCCAAACGTGACTATACGCTCATCCAGGGGACGACATTAGTCATCGCGGTCGCGTTCGTCGCCGTCAATCTGCTCATCGACCTGCTCTACGCGGTGCTGGACCCGCGCGTCAAAATTTCGGGAGGAACGGCATGAGCGTTGCGCTGGAACAGGAACGGGAAGAGATTTTTGAACTCGGCCAGGCCGCCCCGAGCCAGGGGCGGGAGGTCTGGCGGCGCTTGTGCCGCAACCCGCTCGCCGTCGGCAGCATGATCGTGCTGGGCTTGATCGTCCTGATGGCGGTCTTCTACCCCCTGATCTCGCCTTACCGTTATGACCTGCAGACCAACGACATCCTGCAGCCGTCGTCGCCCAAGCACTGGCTGGGGACGGACGATCTGGGCTACGACACGCTGACGCGCATCGCCGTCGGCGCGCGCATCTCGCTGTTCGTCGGCGTCGGCGTGGAGGCCATCGTGCTGCTGGTGGGGGGCGCCGTCGGGCTGTGGGCGGGCTACTTCGGCGGTAAATCCGACAACGTCCTGATGCGCGTCAC
>CAXUCQ010000487.1:0-2050 GCA_964249295.1 uncultured Armatimonadales bacterium
GCCGAGCACCGTCGCGCGCATCAGCGACACGGCCGTCGACGGCGAGTTGGCCCTGCCCCCGCACCTCGCGCAGCGCCTCCCGCTGGAGGTCGCCGGGCATCAGACCTTGGCGCTCGCCGACGGGACCACCGTCTACACCCCGTACTATCGCCTGTGTCTGGACTGGGACGGCGCGGAGCGTCTGACCGAAGTGTTGCTCCTGGATGGCAGCCCACTGCTGGGCGTCAACCTGTGGGACGGCACCCTGATGCAGATCGAATGGGCAGAGGGCGGCGAAGTCGGCGTCGAGCCGCTCTGACCCGCCCCCTCTACACCCAGCCCGCCAACAACGGCCACTCCGTCGGGCCGACTCCGGCTGGGAGAAGACCGACCAGGCCGCCAAACTCGCCTCCTGATCCGCGTTGCAAAGGCCGCCCGGTTGACGGCGGCCAGATTGCGGGTATGACGTTGGCGGACACATCGCCGGACGCGGCGCCGCCTCGGGGCTGCGGACGGGCGCCGTCACATACCACGGAGGAGAACACTCACAATGGCACTGAACAGCCTTTTCAGCCAGATCGTCGGCGCGGTCACCAACCACGCCGACCAGCAGCAGCAGACGGGCGGCGGGGGCTTCAACCCAGGCGCCCTGCTCGGCCAGATCCAGGGCCTGTTCGGCCAGCACGCCGCCGGCACCGGCCAGGACTGGGACCACCAGGCCGCCGGCAGCATCCTGCCGTCCTCGCAGGACCCCTACGGCGACCCGGCGGGCGGCGGAGGAGGCATCCTCTCCTCCAGCCAGGACCCCTACGGCGACCCCGCCAACGGGCGCTGACATCCGGCCCGACGCAAAGGCGCCCGCCCGTCCCTGTCGGACGGGCGGGCGTCGCTTTCCCACCGTCTTGCTCCCAGCCTCTCCATCAGCGCCGGGCATCCATCAGCGCCGCGTCGAACCACGCGGAGAAGTTCTCGTAAAACCGGCGCTCCGTGTGTTCGGCGTTGATGACCAGGACGCCCTTGGCCGTCCCGTCCGGCCCCTTGTCGAAACACGCGATGGCCCCGCTGTCCGCGCGTCGGGCGAACGCGATCAGCGCCGGGTAGCGCTTCGCAAGTCCCGCCGTCACCCCCGCGATCTCGTCCTCGTGCAGCATCTCCCACGGCGCGATGCTGTCCGGCGCGTCCTCCGTCGTCAGTTCCCGCTTCCGTTTCTTGAACATGGTCCCCGCCCCAGTGTCTGTGCTTCCGAACACCCATTGTACCTGCCGTGTCGCGGGCCTGGCAAGCGTCCCGACCGTCGCGAAACTCAGTCGCGCGTCACGTCGAGCACGAAGCCGTCCCACTGCTTCCTGTCGGCGATGGCCTGCAAAGCGCCTCGCCAGCGGTGCGCCAGGTTGTCGCCCGCCAGGACGTCGGGGAACGGCAGCCGGACCAGGGTCGCGCGCGACTGCGCCCGTGCCTGCTCAGCGGCGCTCCGGCCGTCGGCCCGGACGAACGCCGGAAGCGGCGCGTCGGGACGGTCCCAGGAGCCGAACCAGTCCAGGCCCGCCGCAGGCCCCTGCCCACGGATGAGCAGCGACCCCTGAGCGCCGCCCGGCAGGGCTGCGCGCAGGGCGCGCAGCACGGCCACGTCCTGGTCCGCCCGGCGCTGCCGCCACCGCGCCACCAGCGCCGCCTCCAATCCCGCGTCGTCGAAGTTCGGCAGGCGCGTATCGGCACGACCCTGGCCGACATCGGGGAACAGGTCGATCGGGTCGGCGTGGGCTTCCCGCAGAAACAGGAGCCGGGCGGCGGGCGTGTCCCCGAGCAGCAGGCTCTGGTCTTCCAGCGCCCGCAGTCTCGGCGCGTCATAGCCCGGCGGCGCGGCATCCTGCCAGACCAGCCCGGCCACGCCCGGCGTCCCCGCCAGCGCCCGGACGCGGGCCGTCAGCGCCCGCCGCACGTCGTCCAGGAACGGGCTGACGCAGACGCGGCGCGTGTCGGCGTCCGCCTCGACGGGCGCCGGGTCGCCCGCCAGCGCCGCCTGCTGTGCCAGACGCCGTTCCCGCCGCCCGGCGGCCTCCGCCGACGTCTC
>CAXUCQ010000487.1:2186-2412 GCA_964249295.1 uncultured Armatimonadales bacterium
GTCCTTCAGCGCGGCGGCGTCGGACGGCTCCGCCAGCACGGCCCGGCGCGGGATGCGCTTCAGGAGGTCCGCCAGCGGTTCCGTTCCCTTGCCCGGCATCTCGGTCATCGCGGGCGTGAAGTCCGGCGGCAGTTCATGTCGCCGCTGCTCGGCGGTCTGGAACAAGTACATGAGCAAAAAGGCCGCGTTGTAGTCCACCGGGTCCGGCACCGACGGCAGCAGCAGC
>CAXUCQ010000487.1:2547-2768 GCA_964249295.1 uncultured Armatimonadales bacterium
TTGAGGAGAACTTTACGCCCCAAGTCGGGCGGCACAGGTGTCCCGTTCTCCACGGCCCCCGGCGTGTCCCGCGCCGCCTCCTGCTGCGCCGCCGTCATCTGCGCCATCGGCAGTTCGGCGCTCATGAAGCCGTCGCCCCGCAGCGCCGCGTCGGCCTGCCTCTGCTCCTCGGCGTTCAGGGGCAGCGCGCCGGGCATCGGCGCCAGGTCCCGGACCGCGTG
>CAXUCQ010000488.1:0-563 GCA_964249295.1 uncultured Armatimonadales bacterium
GCAGGATGGCAAGAAGCTGCTCGTGGAGAAGGAAGACACGCTTTATATTATTGACGCCACGGTGGCCGCCGCGGTCGATCTGTCCAAGAAGGACGTGAGCCTGACCGACTGGGCGCTGACGGTCGACCCGCGCGACATCGACACCGGCTGGCGGCTCGGCAAACACAGGTTCGAGATTCCCATCATCGCGGCGGCCCTAGACGCCGCCGTCAACCCCCGCATGGCCGCCGAGATGTCGCGTCTCGGCGGCTTCGCTGTCTTGAACGGCGACGGACTCCAGGGCCGCTATGAGGATGCCGAGGCCGTCCTCCAGCGTATCGCCGAGCTGCCGTCCGAGGGCATCGTGCAGGCCATCCAGGACATCTACGCCGCCCCGCTGCGCGAAGACCTCATCGCGCGCCGCGTCCGCGAGATCAAAGCCGCGGGCGCGTTCTGCGCCGTGTCCGCCGTGCCGCCGACCGCCCCGAGACTGGCCCAGGCCGCCGTCGAGGCGGGCGCCGATGCCTTCGTCGTCGCCTCCCAGGTCGCCAACGTCCGCCATCCCAACTTCCCCCACTTCCAGG
>CAXUCQ010000488.1:573-2762 GCA_964249295.1 uncultured Armatimonadales bacterium
CGGCGGGCTGCGCGGCGCCGTTCACCGAAACCTCGGCGACGCCGTCGACCTGGCCCGCTTCTGCCGTGACTCGCCCGTCCCGGTCATCATCGGCAACTGCGTCACCACCAGCGCCGCCCTGGAACTCATGGAGGCCGGCGCCGCCGCCATCCTCGTCGGCGTCGGCCCCGGCGCCATCTGCACGACGCGCCGTGTGCTCGGCCTGGGCGTCCCCCAGGTCACCGCCGTCGCCGACTGCGCCGCCGCCCGCGACCTCTTCGAAGGGCGCACCGGCCGGCGCGTCCCGATCATCGCCGACGGCGGCATGAAGACCGGCGGCGACGCCCTCATGCTCGGCACCAGCATCGCCGCCGCCTCCGAGGCCCCCGCCCCCGGCTACTCCTGGGGCATGGCGACGTCGAGCGCCGACCTGCCGCGCGGCACCCGCATCCGAGTCGACATCCTGGGGTCACTCCGTGACATATTACTCGGCCCCGCCCACAAGGACGACGGCACCATGAACCTCGTCGGCGCCCTCCGCCTGTCCATGGCCTCCTGCGGCGCGACCACCATTCAAGAGATGCAGCAGGCCGAACTCGTGGTCGCCCCCCAGATCGGCACCGAGGGCAAATCCGCCCAGCGCGCCCAAGGCGTCGGCCAAGGACGCTAGCAGTGGAAGGGCCGGTCGACTATCAACGCCTTCCAGCCTGACCGTTCTGAGCCGCGCTTGAAACTGTTTACTGAATTATGTCACTCACACCACAGCACCAAGACCAGCCGATCCTCACCAACTACGCGCCGCGCGGCGCGAACCTAGGCGACTCGCCCGAAGTCCCCGACGAGCTGATCCTCGTCCTCGACTTCGGCGCGCAGTACACCCAGCTCATCGCCCGGCGCATCCGCGAGTGCCACGTCTACTGCGAGATCCTGCCCTACGACACGCCGCTCGATGTCATCCGCAGCCGCAACCCACTCGGACTGGTGCTGTCGGGCGGCCCGTCGTCGGTCTATGAACCCGGCGCCCCGAAGATCGATCCCGCCGTCTACACACTGGGCCTGCCCATCTTGGGCATCTGCTACGGCATGCAGACCATGGCCCATGATCTCGGCGGCAAGGTCTCGGCGGCGACGCTCAAGGAGTTCGGCAAGACCCGGCTCGACGTGCTCAACCCCACGGTCATGTTCGAGGGGCTGAACCCGGAGCTCGTCTGCTGGATGAGCCACGGCGACACCGTCGAGGCCCCGCCCCCCGGCTTCGTCGTCTCCGCCTCCACCGAGAACTGCCCCGTCGCCGCCATGTACGACGCCGCGCGCCGCTTCTACGCCGTCCAATTCCACCCAGAGGTCGTCCACACCCCCTGGGGGACCGAGGTCATCTGCGGCTTCCTGGCCCAAGTCTGCGGGACGCAGGGCCTGTGGACGATGGAGTCGTTCATCGAGCAGCAGGTCCGGTTGATCCGCGAAAAGGTCGGCGATCAGCACGTCATCTGCGGCCTCTCGGGAGGCATCGACTCCTGCACCGTCGCCGCGCTCGTCCACAAGGCCATCGGCGACCAGTTGACGTGCATCTTCGTCGACCACGGTCTGCTCCGCAAGGGCGAGTCTGAGGACGTGCAGCGCCGCTTCGCCGCCGCCATGAACATCCGCCTCATCACCATCACCGCCGAAGACCGTTTTCTGGACCGGCTGGCGGGCGTCACGGACCCCGAGCGCAAGCGCAAGATCATCGGCGAAGAGTTCGTCCGCGTCTTCGAGGAAGAGTCCTGCAAACTCACCGACGCCACGTTCCTGGCCCAAGGCACGCTCTACCCCGACGTGATCGAGTCCGGCACCAAAAGCGCCGCCAAGATCAAGACCCACCACAACGTCGGCGGCCTCCCCGCCGACATGAACCTGAAGCTCGTCGAGCCGCTGCGCTTCCTGTTCAAAGACGAGGTCCGCGCCGTCGCCGAGGAACTCGGCCTGCCCAGCGACCTGGTCTGGCGCCAGCCCTTCCCCGGCCCCGGCCTCGCCATCCGCATCACCGGCGAAGTCACTCGGGAGCGCCTCGATCTGCTGCGCTCCGCCGATTGGATCATCATCGACGAGATCAAGCGCGCCGGCCTTTATCGGAAAGTCTGGCAGTCGTTCGCCGTGCTGGTCCCCACCAAGAGCGTCGGCGTCATGGGCGACCAGCGCACCTACGCCTACCCCATCGTCATCCGCGCCGT
>CAXUCQ010000489.1:0-2754 GCA_964249295.1 uncultured Armatimonadales bacterium
TGGAAGACGTACTTGATGACGGGCAGCATCCCCAGCGCGTACACGGTCTGCGGCAGCACGATGAAGAAGTTGAAGATGCCCATGTAGACGCCGACCCGCTCCGGCGGCAGCGCCACCGACAGGATGGCGTAGGGCATGGCGAGGATGGACGCCCAGGCGATGCCGAAGGCGACCATCGGCAGCAGCAGCAGCGCCGGGGTGTGGATCAGCACGACGCTGAGCAGGCCCAGGCCGCCGACCCCGAGCGAGACGGCGTGCAGCCGGGGCCGGCCCAGCAGCGCCGCCGCGCGGGCCATGAAGGGCGCGGCCAGGAACGTCGCCACGTTGGACGCGGCCATGCAGACGCCCGCCCACTCGGTCGCCCGGTCGAAGACGGGCGACTTGCTGTTTGTGACCCCGAAGACGTGGTGGGCGACGGACAGGGTGAACAGGCCCCAGTAGCAGGACAGGCCGAACCAGGTGGCGAACTGCACCCAGAACAACTGTTTCATGGTGACGGGCATGACGCGGACGGCGTGGACGATCTCGCGCGCGCCCGCCGCCAGGCCCTTGGTCTCGCGCCGGTGCTTCTCGAAGGCCGCCATGTCGAGGGGCGGGTTCTCGGGCGTCCGCAGCACGGTCCACAGCATGGCCAGCAGGAAGACGGCCGCGCCGACCCGGAACGAGTAGAAGACCGACAGCGGCACGCCGTTGCTCGCCTCCGCCGTGACGCCCGCGTGGTGGAGCACCCAGGGCAGGACGTTGGCCAGGGTCGCGCCGACGCCGATGAAGAAGCTCTGCATCAGGAACCCGATGGCCCGCTGATGGTTGGGCAGCTTGTCGGCCACGAACGCGCGGAACGGCTCCATGCTGACGTTGACGCCGGCATCGAGCAGCCACAGGAACGTGGCGGCGGCCCACAGCGCGGGCGAGGCGGGCATCAGGAACAGCACGACGGACGCCACGATGGCGCCGATGGTGAAGTAGGGGCGTCGCCGCCCCCAGCGCGGACTCCAGGTCCGGTCGCTCATGGCGCCGATGATGGGCTGGACCAGCAGCCCGGTGATCGGCCCGGCCAGGCCCAGCAGGGGGATGTGGTCGGGGGACGCGCCGAGCTTGGTGTAGATGGCGGCCATGTTCGCCATCTGCAGGCCCCAGCCGAACTGGATGCCCAGGTACCCGAAGTTCATGTCCCAGAGCTGCGGGAACGAGAGCGCGGGCCTGTCCGCCGCTTCGACGACGGCGGTGCTTGGGTTGGCGCCGGAAACGCCTTTGTTGATTACGGACGCCATGTTGTGTATCCTGTGAGACTGACCGCGGACAAGAGGGATCGCCCCCCGGCCCCCGATTCTGGGGGAGTCAGAGGTTCGTTCTGCCCGCCGCTTGTTCTGACTGTCGCCCCCGTGACGTAGCCCTCCCGTTCACGTGACGTGGTTCTCCTACTCCCCCAGAATTGGGGGCCGGGGGGCGATCCTTCCCAGCCTACGACCCCGATTGGGGGCGCTGGAAGAGCGCGAAGCCCTTCGGCTGCAGGTCGATCTGCGGCGGCGCGACCGGCGAGCCGGCGGTCGGGACGCCGGAGATCGGGACCCGCGTCCACTTCGCGCCCGCGGGTGCGGTGATCGTCCCCGTTACGGGCGCGGACGACATGTTGACTTCGACCAGGAACTGCCTGCCGCCGCCGGTCCGCGTGTAGGTCAGGACCTGGCCCGGCGCGGAGTTGGCGAGCCACGCCATCGACCCTTGGTGCAGGGCCGGGTACTTGTGGCGCAGGGCGATCATCTGGCGGTAGAACGCCGGGAACTCCGGGTTGACGGCGTTCCAGTGGATCGGCGCGTGCGGGTTGCTGGCTTCGGCGGCGTTGCCGATCTCCATGCCGTTGTAGATCAGCGGCACGCCCGTGTCGGTGAGGTAGAAGGCCTCCACGGCCAGCGCGCCCGCGGGGCCGCCGTAGCGGTTGACGTCGCGCGGGTAGTCCCAGTCGTCCGAAACGGACATGTGGGTCATGCCGGCGGGGAAGGCGTCGCGCTGGTGCTGCCAGGTTTGTGGGATCTGGCTGGCGTCGCCGCCGTTGGACGCGGTCTCGACGGGGCCGACCATGGGCCAGCCGTAGTCCAGGGAGAACGGCTTCAGCGCGAGGTCCGGCGTCGACTCCTCGCCCAGCAGCAGGACGTCGGGCTTGGTCTGGCGCAGTTGGTCGCCCAGGGACTGCCAGAAATCGGCGGGGATCATGCGGCCCGGCCCGTCGGGGTCGTCGGCGGTGTCGAAGCGGAAGCCGTCGACGTGGTACTGGGTGATCCAGAAGCGCAGCATCTGGATGATGTAGGCGCGCAGGTCCGGGTTGGCGTAGTTGAGCTGGGCGACGTCGCTGTAGGTGAACGCCATCTTGATGGAGTTCGGGTCATTCGGGTTGTTGTCGCTGTGGACGTACCAGTCCGGGTGCTGGGTGAGCAGCGCGTTGTCCCAGGCGGTGTGGTTGAGCACCTCGTCGAGCTCGACGCGCAGGCCGAGGGCGTGCGCCCTGGCGACCAGCGCCTTCAGATCGTCGGGCGTGCCGTAGTCCGGGTTGACGGCGTAGTAGTCATGCGCGGCGTAGGGGCTGTTGACGCTCGGGTGGCCGTTGATGGGCTTGCCGACGGGCGTGACGGGCATGATCCAGACGTCCGTGATGCCCAGCGCCTTCAAGCGACCCAGTTGCGCGGTCACGCCGGCGAAGTTGCCCTGGGGCGAGAAGATGCTCGTGTAGAGCGTGTAGATGACCGAGTTTGCCGGCCA
>CAXUCQ010000490.1:0-667 GCA_964249295.1 uncultured Armatimonadales bacterium
GGGCGGGACTTGGCGGGCTTGGCGAGGCTGGGCGGGGCGGCCAGGGCGGCGGAAAGCAGGGCGGCCGTCGTCCAGACGGCGAGGCGATGGAGGGTACGCGGCATGGGGAGTCTCCTTTTTTGCTGATCCCGGTCGGGTATCGGCGGCCTGTTCGGCGCCCGGCCCGCCGATTCCTGCCGGAGAAGGCAGGACTCAGACGGGGCGGTGGGGAACAGACCGACACGCCATGACAGACACCTTCGACAAAGCGTTCGCGGACGTTCAAGATTTGGTCAGGACGTTCGGGGACAAGAAAGACTACTATCTTTCGACGCAGGGTCAGGAGCAGGAAGCCCGGCAGGACTTCCTCGACAAGTTCTGGAAGGCCCTGGGCTGGGACGTCACCCACGACACCCAGCGCGACCCCTATGAGCAGGAAGTCAAGGTCGAGCGCGGCGTGAAGGTGAGCGGGGTATCTATGACAGGGAGTGTGCTACAATCGCTCCACAACAGCCGGCGGGACGGGAGCGATTAATTGCCTCAGCAACCCCAAACTTTGTTCTGTGATAGTTTCCCCGTTCAGGGCAGTGAATCAGAAACCGCGCGGCTCTCCAAGAACCATACAGCGCCGCCACAGGCCATCCTTTCCAGCCGCTACAAGCAGGCAATCGAAGATTATAAAGTCCGT
>CAXUCQ010000490.1:677-2480 GCA_964249295.1 uncultured Armatimonadales bacterium
GTCCCGGAGGGCTACGGGCGGGCGTTCCGTGACTACCAGGCTTACGCGGATTTTCAGCCGTTACTGCTGCACGGCGACGCCTTGACGGTCCTGGGCGATCTGCCGGATGCGTGCATTGATTTCGCCATGACCTCGCCGCCTTACTGGGGCAAGCGGGAATACGAAAGCGGCGGCATCGGCCTAGAGAACGACTATCGGGACTATGTGAAAAACCTTGCCGCCGTCTTCTTGGAACTCAAGCGCGTCCTGAAACCGGCAGGCTCCTTCTGGCTGAACTTGGGCGATACCTACGACGGCAAAAGCTTGGTTGGCATCCCATGGCGCGTGGCATTGGAGCTGACGGATAAACAAGGCTGGTTTCTGCGGAACGACGTGATATGGAACAAGCTCAAAGGCGGCATGAGCAACAACAACGACCGCCTGGGAAACGTTCATGAAAATGTATTCCATTTCGTGAAGCAGGCAAGGGGGTACTATTATGATGCCGACGCCATACGATCCAAACCCCGCGGGGCGAAGATCGTGAATGGCGCGGTGGTCTCGGCGACGGGTGTTTCCGGTGTCCGATACAAGCGGCAAATCGAGCTCTCTACCGCCCTGACCCCCGCTGAGAAAGAAGCGGCTTTTGATGCGCTCAATTCCATCCTCGGCGACGTGGCCGCCGGACGGATCTCCGATTTCAGAATGATCATTCGGGGTCAGCAGCGCACGACCCATTCCGACAGCGCCGCCGTATCCGGCCGGGCGAAAGAGCTTCGGGGTAAGGGTTTCTATTTCCTGAAATATCACCCCAACGGCAGCAAGCCCGGCGACGTTTGGACGATCATCCCAGAAGACACCCAGAAGCGGAAAGCCCACTTCGCGCCGTACCCCGTTGACCTGTGCCGTATCCCCCTACTTGCCACCTGCCCTGATGGTGGGATTGTGCTTGATCCTTTCGCGGGGACCGGCACGACGCTGCAGGCCGCCAGATGCTTAAACCGGAAGTCCGTCGGAATCGATATCTCGCGCTGTTATTTGGAACTTTGTCAGCAAAGGTGTGAGACAATCTTATCAGCAAGGTCGTTGACCTTTTCGGCAATTCAACCGCAAACACCGTCTTGAAATGGCCGCAGATCGTCGCCGATCAGCAATGTCCCTTCATCAACAAGCAATGCTATAAGACCCGCAAGAGCGACCCTGATACGTCCATAGGCACCTGCACCGTACTCTACGGAAGGCCGCCGGAGCCTGTCATGATCTGCCCTCCCCGCTTGCTTGAGCGTCGGCAAATCTTCACGGATCGCTTGCACCTCCTCACCACGCACGAGCCGGGCAATGAGCTGCACATCGTCTCGGAAATCTCCATCCCCGGCGGCAGCGTGGACTACTTCCTTGTGTCGGCCAGGGACGGGAAAGTGAAAGACTTTGCCGGACTCGAACTGCAGACGTTGGATACCACCGGAACCGTATGGCCGGAGCGTCAGCGATTGCTAAAGCAGCTAGGAATACCCCGTCCCGATGATGGCGAGAACTCCGATAAATCCTTTGGGATGAACTGGAAGATGACGGCCAAAACCATTCTTGTGCAGATGCACCACAAGATACAGACCTTCGAGCATCTCAACAAGAAGCTGGTGCTGATTGTCCAGAACCGACTGCTGGGTTACATGAAGCGAGAGTTCAACTTCGGCCATCTGCACAGTCCCGCATCCATTGGCGACTCCATGCACTTTCACGCCTACCGCATGGACAAGCAGCCTGACACCTCACACAAACTCGCTCTTGAAACCAGATTAAGCACAGATGCAAATGGAATAGCAG
>CAXUCQ010000490.1:2490-2749 GCA_964249295.1 uncultured Armatimonadales bacterium
TTGGGGCTTCAAACCGAGGCACGGGTTGAACTGCAACTGATTCTGGATGCGCTGCAAAGTAAAATATCGACGGCTACGCTATTCTCGCCCCTGGCCGGTTCCCCGGATGTACCACTGGCACCGCCGACGGATGACGACAACTCCCTTGATGAGTAGCACAATAGAACCAACCCGCGACAAAACCCGGCACGACAAGATGGTGAGCCTGGTGGAGCAGATGCTGTCCGCCAGGCAGGAACAGGCCCAGGCGCTTATGGAC
>CAXUCQ010000491.1:0-2749 GCA_964249295.1 uncultured Armatimonadales bacterium
CCGACACGACCGGGTTCACGCTCGGCTATGAAGGGCAGTTGATCCCCATCGGCGGCCCGGCCCCGAAGCGGCGGGAACGTCTCCGTCCTGCCGACAGGCCGGACGGCGGCAATCGCCTCAAGCGGCGCAAAAGCGGCGCATGGTCGCTGACGGGGCCGACCGACCAGCCCCCAGGGGCGCGCTGGGTCTACGCGGCGCAGACGTCCCTCGACGGCGACGAGATCACGGCGCCGTACCTGGACAACCGCGCCGGCGTCTGGGCCGCCCTGCAGGCGCTGGCCCGGTGTCCCAACATCGCCGTCGCCTTCACGGCCGGCGAGGAACACTCCGGTCAGGGCGCGTTCGTCTGCGCCCGGCGACTGTCCGAGCAGCACGGCATCACCCAGGCGCTGATCGCCGACATCACCTGGCACACGGCGCACGTCCATTGCGGCCGGGGCGTCGCCATTTCCCTGCGGGATCGCCTGGTCCCCCGGCAGCGCTTCCTCGACCGGGTGCTCGCGCTCGCCCAGGAAAGCGGCCTGCCGTTCCAGCGCGAAGTCGAAAGCAGCGGCGGCTCCGACGGCGCTTCCATCTCGCGCAGCGGCGTCCCGATGGACTGGGTCTTCGTCGGGGCGCCCGAGAAGAAGCCCCACACGAGCGCCGAGCGCCTCAGCCTGACGGACCTGCAGACCATGGCCGATATGCTCGCTTTTCTGGTGGATAAACTCCACGACTCTGTGAACTGACCATGCTCGACATCAAACTCCTCCGTGACCAAACGGATTTCGTCAAAGAACGACTGGGCGCGCGCAGCGCCGACCCGTCGGCGGTCGATGCCGTGCTGGCGGCGGACGCCCGCTGGCGGGCCGCCACGTCCGAGGCCGAGACGCTCCAAGCCCAGCTCAACCGCGACAGCAAACTCATCGGCCCGCTGATGAAGGAAGGCCGCCGCGACGAGGCCGAAGCCGTCAAAGCCCGCAACCGCGACATCGGCGACCGCATCGCCGCCCTCAACGCCGAAGTGCGGACCCTGGAAGCCGAGCGCGACGACCTGCTCTTCTACGTCCCCAACCTGCCCGCCGCCGACACGCCCGCCGGCGGCGAAGAAAACAACCGGGTCGTCCAGACCGTCGGCGAACTGCGGACGTTCGGCTTCGCCCCCAAAGCCCACTGGGACCTCGCCACCGACCTCGATCTGATCGACTTCGCCCGCGGCGCGAAACTGTCCGGCAGCGGCTTCGTGCTTTACAAAGGCGTCGGCGCGCTGCTGGAGCGCGGCCTGATCCAGTTCATGCTCGACCTGCACCGCGAAAAGCACGGCTACACCGAGTGGTCCACGCCGTTCTTTCTGTCCCGCGACAGCATGAAGGCCAGCGCCCACCTCGCCAAGTTCACCCCCGAGATGTACCACGACGCCGAAGACGACCTGTTCGCCCTCCCGACCGCCGAGCCGGCCCTGGTCAACATCCACCGCGACGAAATCCTAGATGGCCGCGATCTGCCCCTGAAGTACGTCGCCTATTCCCCGTGCTGGCGGCGCGAAGCGGGCGCGGCGGGCAAAGACACGCGCGGCCTGCTGCGCGTCCACCAGTTCGACAAGGTCGAGATGGTCAAATACACGCTCCCGGAAACGTCCTCCGCCGAACTGGACTCGATGCGGGACGACGCCACCGACGTCCTGGACGCCCTCGGCCTGCCGTACCGCGTCAAGCTGCTGGCGGGCGGCGACATCTCGTTCGCGGCGGCCAAATGCTACGACATCGAGACCTACGCCCCTGGAGTGGGGGCGTGGCTGGAAGTCTCGTCCTGCTCCAGCTGCGAGGACTTCCAAAGCCGCCAGGGAAACATCCGCTTCCGGCGCGAGCCGGGCGCCAAGCCCGAGTTCCCGCACCTCTTGAACGGCAGCGGCCTGGCCCTCCCGCGCATCGTCGCCACGCTGCTGGAAACATATCAACAGCCCGACGGCGGCGTGGAACTGCCCGTCGCCCTCCAGCCCTACCTCGGCGGACGGACGGCGCTGGCGAAAGGATAGACGATCCGATGCGCTTCTCGCACGAAGCCACTGTGACGGTGGACGCACCCCTCCATGAAGTCCGGGCGCACTGGGCCGACATCCATCGCCTCCCGCACCACCTGTCCCACCTGCGCGCGACCGCGCCCAGCGACACCGACGACGACCTCGCCCGCCTGGTCATCGTGCTCGACGGGCGGCACCTCGAGTTCGCCGCCCAGCGCACCATGTGCGACGACGACACCCTCTGCTGGCAGAGCCTCGGCCCCGCCTTCCTGTACCTGCTGACGGTCGGCATGACCCCGGCCGGCGACGACGGGACTCAGGTCACCCTGCACGTCGCCTACGACCCGCCCGGCTTCCTCCCCGACATCGCCGAAAGCCTCGGCCTGTCCAAAGGCTTCCGCCGCACCCTCGAATCCGACCTGAAGCGCTACGCCAAATCGCTCACGTGCCGCGACAGGCCCTCCTTCGCGCTCGCGGAGCGAAGCGGGCTCGATGATCCGTCACGCTTTTTGTAAGGGCTCTTTGTAGGGGCGCATCGCAATGCGCCCTCTTCCCTGACCCTCACGCCACGCTGACAAGGCGGGCGAACTCGGTCATCAGCCAGGCGGCGTCCGCCGCCGTGCCGCGCACCGCCCGCTCCACCTCCTGCTCGTAGGTCACGAAGTCCAGGTCGGAAACGCCGCTCTCGTAATCCGCCCGCACCGCCCGCGCCGCCGCATCCTCGATGGTCTCGTAATGGACAAACCCCGT
>CAXUCQ010000492.1:0-2733 GCA_964249295.1 uncultured Armatimonadales bacterium
CCCTAGGGGCGGGGCCGCTTCGGGTCTCGTTTTCCGCCGCCGCGCGGTCCGGCCCGCGTGGCGCAAGGAACGCCGGAAGCCGGCCCGACTCGCCGCGACGGCGGCGAGGCCGAGCGCGACCAGCGCGAGGCGGCTCGCCAGAAACGGGCCGTCCAGCGCGATCCGCCCCGTGTTGTAGAAATCCACCCCCCGGTCTGTCTGCAGGTACGTGCGGTTGAACCAGCCGAAGCCGGTCGGATCGGCCAGGATGATGAACTGCTTCACCCAGGGAGCGAGAGCGCCGTGGTGATTGGCCCGACCGAGAAACACGATGTTCAGGAGCAGCAGGGCGACGGGCAGGAAGAAGATCAGGATGGCGCGGCGCGTGCGCTCGCCGATCGCGAAGGCGGTGCCGGCGAGAAACACCGCCAGCGGGACGGAGAAGATCACCAGCGGCGCGAGGTAGTTGGCGAGCACGAGCGGCCCGCGCAGTTCCGGCGACGTGTTGTGGGGCAGCAGGTGGTTGAAAAAGATCATCAGCCCCGTCTGCAGGAGCAGGGCGACGAACACGCTCGCCAGCGCGCCCCCGAACTTGCCCCAGACGTACTCGCCCGCCGAAAGCGGCGTCGCGTGCAGGATGTCCCCCACGCGACTCTCTTCGTCCCGGATCACGGTCAGGCCGACGATCACGGTGATGAAGAACGTATGGAAAAGCAGCGCCAGCAGGCCGGCCCCGGCGGCGACGGCGAACTCGGACGTCACCCAGGCCTTTTTCCCGCCCACGGCGCTGTCGCCGGAATGCACCAGCGAGAGGTCTCCCGTAGACATCCCCCAGCTCATCAGCGCGATCAACACGATCCAGGTCCAGAACAAGGGGCGGCGCAGGGTGAAAGCGGCCTCCAGGCGCATCACCGCCAGAAGGCGCGCGAGCCGCCTCGCCGGACGCAACGCGGAGTCGTCAATATCAAACGGCGACCCTTCCAGCGTCACGCTCATGGATGCGCCTCCAGGGCGGGAGGATCGACGGCGGGCGGCGCCGGGTCGCGCCCGATCCCGCTCATGGCGGCCAGATAAACGTCATCCAGGGTCGCGGGGACGGGCGCGAAGCCGGGCGGCGGCCCATTCTCCCCCGCCAAAAGCCGGACGTGGGACGCGCCTTCATGCGTCGTCGCCTGCGTGACGGTGCAAGTGCGCCGCAGAACGTCCATCTCCTCCGCCTCGACCCGCCCGGCGAACACGGCCCCGTCCAAGGCCGCGCGGGCCGCGCGGGGCGTGGTCTGGGTCACGACGCGCCCCTGCCGGATGATGGCGAATCGCGGACACAGGACGGCGACATCTTCCACGATGTGCGTGGACAGCAGGACGGTCCGATCCACGGACAACTCCGTCAGCAGGCGGTAGAAGCGCTGGCGCTCCTCGGGGTCCAGTCCCGCCGTCGGCTCATCCACGATCAAGAGCCGAGGCTCACCGGCGACGGCCTGCGCGATTCCCAGCCGCTGCCGCATGCCGCCCGAGTATTCGCGCACCCGGCGGTTCGCGGCCCCCGTCAGGTTGACCCGCTCCAGCAGTTCCCCCACCAATGCCTTGCGGCTGCGCGGCGACTGCACGCCCTTCATCTGCAGGAGAAAATCGAGCATGGCCGCCCCCGTCAGGTGCGGGTAAAAGCCGAACTCCTGCGGCAGAAACCCGAGAAGCGGCCAGACCCGTTCGGGGTGCTTCAGGACATCGGTCCCGTCCAGCAGGACGCTGCCGGACGTGGCCTCCAGGGTGCCGGCGAGAATCCGCATCAGCGTGCTCTTCCCGGCCCCGTTGGGGCCGAGCAGGCCGAACATGCCGGGCGGGATGTCGAGGCTGACGCCCTGGAGCGCCGTCACGGGGCCGGGATAGACTTTCACAAGATCGCGGATGCTGAGCAATGGTTGGCGTGCCTTCATTCGGGGGGCGCGTTCGCTCTTTTATTATATCCCAAATCGTCGGCGGAGAGGCCTCATCGGACGCGCGGACTGACCGGCCCGGCGGAGCGGGTATAATCGTAGGCGACAGTGTGGAGGCAACCCCCGATGGCGACGACGCGCGAACGACACGACCCCTGGCAGCCGGACCTGACCTACATCATCGGCCACCAGCGCCCGGACATGGACGCCATCGCGGCGGCGATGGGCTACGCCTGGTGCCTCGGCCACTCGGGCGACGAGAACGTGGTCGCGGCGCGGGCCGGGCAGGTCGGCGCGCAGGCGGCGTTCGCGCTGGGCTATTTCGGCATCCGCCCGCCGCGCGTGCTGTCGTCGGCCGCGCCGACGTTCGCCCACGTCGCCTCGCACCAGCAGACGGTCCTGCCGAGCGCCAGCCTGGCCGACGCCATGGCGCGGCTCGCCGAGGGGGAACGGCTGGTCCCCGTCGTGGACGGCGCGGGGCATCTGCTGGGCGGCCTGACCCCCCTGGCGCTGGCCCGCGCCTACGCCCAGGTCGCCAGCGGCGAGCGGCACACGTCGGCGCAGACGTGTCAGGCGTTCGTCGAGGAGCTGCCGACCCTGCCCGCCAGCGACCGCGTCCGCGCGCTCGCAACCCTGCACCGCCACCTTTACGCAGCGCGCCGCCCTGGCCGCGATTAACGGGCCTCAAACCGATGTCGAGAAAATGCTTAATGAATTCCGGCGCCGCCGTGACGCTTTCTGCTCCGCGCTGAACCGTATTCCCGGTTTCCGCTGTCCCCTGCCGCAGGGCGCTTTCTATGCCTTTGCCAACGTTCGGAAA
>CAXUCQ010000493.1:0-2730 GCA_964249295.1 uncultured Armatimonadales bacterium
ACCGGGCCGTGGCCGACTACGCCCGCGCCCAGGGCTTGACGGTCACGGGGACGCACCCCGACCGGCTTGTCCTGGATGTCGCCGGCCCCGTTTCGGCGGTCGAGTCCGCGTTCGGCACCCGCCTGACGCAGTACCGGGCGGCGGACGGGCGGCTGTTCCGCGCGCCCGAGTCCGCGCCGACCGTGCCGCAGGCCCTGGCGGGTCGGCTGGCCGGCGTCGTGGGCCTGAGCGATTTTGCCAAACGTCACTCTTATGCCGTCCGCCGCCCCGACGCCCAGGCGATGCCGCGCGCAGTCGGCACAGGACCCAACGGGGGCCTGACGCCCGGAGACATCCGCACCGCTTACAGCCTCAGCGGCTCGGCCCTGAGCGGCGCGGGCCAGACGGCGGCGGTCTTCGAGCTGGACGGCTACACGCCGAGCGACATCCAGACGTATGAGACGCACTTCGGCCTGCCGAGCGTGCCGCTGCAGAACTTCGTCATGGACGGCGAGTCCGGCGCGGCCGGGCAGGACGCCGACGAGGTGACGCTGGACATCGAGATGCAGATCGCGCTCGCGCCCGGCCTGAGCAAGATTCTGGTCTACGAGACGGCCGACTCGGACAAGGGCATCTTGGACGGGTACGGCAAGATCGCCGACGACGATGCCGCCAAGGCGGTCAGCACGTCGTGGGGCCTGGACGAGCAGGACAACGACGGCGCTTTCCTGCAGTCCGAGAACACCATCTTCGCGCAGATGGCCGCCCAGGGGCAGTCCATCTTCGCGGCGGCGGGCGACAACGGCGCGTATGACTCCGGGACCATGTCCGACGGCCTGCGCGTCGACGACCCGGCGTCGCAGCCGCATGTCTGCGGCGTCGGCGGCACGACGCTGACCAACGCGGGGGCGGGCGGCGCCTACGTGTCCGAGACGACGTGGAACACGGGGAGCGTCGCGGACGGCGCGGGCGGCGGCGGCGTCAGCGTGATCTGGCCCATCCCGAGTTGGCAGCAGGGCGTGGTCGGCGGGGACGCCGAGGCCTCGAAGTCCATGCGCAACGTCCCCGACGTGTCGCTCGACGCCGACCCGGACACGGGCTACGCGATCTACTACAAGGGGTCGTGGCAGGTCTACGGCGGCTGCAGCTGTGCCGCCCCGCTCTGGGCGGGCTTCGCGGCGCTGGTCAACCAGCAGCGCGTGGCGCACGGCCAGGCCGTGCTCGGCCAGGCCAGCCCGGTGCTGTACCCGCTGACGCAGGGGGGGCGCTACGGCTTCGACTTCCACGACATCGCCGACGACAGCACCAACCTGTTCTATCACGCCGTCGCCGGCTACGACCTGGCCACCGGGCTGGGTACGTTCAGCGGGTCGAACCTGATCGCCGACCTCGTCCCCGGCTCGACGGCGACCTCGCCGACGGTGGCGTCGTTCCCGGCGGGCCTGAACTTCCTGTCCCTGCCCCGCGACTACAGCGGCGTTTCCATCGCAACGGTGTTCGGGTCGGGCGTCACGCTGTACGCCTGGAGTCCGACCCTGCTCCAGTACGTGCTGTCCCCGGCGGCGCCCGCCGACGCCGTGCATCTGGGCCAGGGCTACTGGGCGCGCTTCCCGTCCGCGGTGACGGTGACGGCGGCCGGCACGGCCGCCCCCACGACTGCGGCCTTTCCCATCGCCCTCGTCAACGGCTGGACCATGATCGGCGACCCGTTCAGCGCCACGGTCGCCGTCGCGGGCCTCCAGGTCGTCAGCGGCGGCCACACCTCGTCGTTCGCCGCCGCCGTCAGCGCCGGCCTTGTCTCCGGCACCCTGTACCGCTACGACACCGGCAGCGGCGCCTACGCCGCCGTCGGGCAGGGCGACACGCTGGCCCCGGCGCAGGGCTACTGGATCCACGCTTCGGGGAGCGTGACGCTGCAGATCCCACCGCCGTAGGCGCGGCGGGAGGCCGCACGGCACCGCCCGCACTTCCCCCGCTCCTCGCACTTGGGGTAAACTACCGGCATGATTCCTCTTGCTGCGGGCCTACGCGCCCGCCGTGAGGAACGCCGTGACTGTAAAGGCTACACCCCGATGGCAACCACCGCCCCGCTCCCGGACGACGAAGAGCAGCGCCTGGAATGGCTGCGGCAGTGCGACATCCTGGATACGCTGCCCGAAGAAGCCTTTGACGAGGTCACGCGGCTGGCCGCCGAGGTCTGCGGGGTGCCTATCGCCGCCCTCAACTTCGTGGACCGCGACCGGCAGTGGTCCAAATCCAGCGTCGGTCAGGACAAGGACGAGGACCACCGCGCGGTGTCTTTCTGCGCGCACACGATCCTGCAGCGCGACCTGATGGTGGTCCCCGACGCCCAAGCGGACCCGCGCTTCGCCGACAACCCGCTGGTCACGGGCGACCCGAACATCCGGTTCTACGCGGGCGCGGCCCTGGTCACGTCGGAGGGCTTCGGCCTGGGGTCGCTGTGCGTCGTGGACCGCGTGCCGCGCCGGCTCACGCCCGAACAGCAGTCGATCCTGCGGATTCTGGCCCGGCAGGTGACGGGGCGAGTCGAGCTGCAGCGGCACATCGCCCTGCAGGACCGGCTGATGGCGGACCGGGGGCGGCTGCTGGCCGAGGTCCGGCAGGCGGCGGAGCGGCAGCGCTGGCTCCTGCGGGACGTGCTGTCGAGCGTGACGGGCGGGAAGCTGCGGCTGTGCGGGGACGGGGACGACCTGCCCGCGCCCCGCAGCGCCGACTCGGAGTGGCTGACGC
>CAXUCQ010000494.1:0-1960 GCA_964249295.1 uncultured Armatimonadales bacterium
CCTCGCCCGCTTGCGGGAGAGGGTGGCGAGCCTCGGCGAGCCGGGTGAGGGCCTCCTGTGGCCTCTTACGAGAAAACCACTATGATCCCACTGGACATGATCCCGGACGAAATCGCCGGCAACCTCGCCAACGCCTTCCCGCCCCGGCGCACGCCCGTGCCCACGCCCGGCCCGGACGGGCAGGGTCAGTACGGCTTCTTCACCGACACCAGCCTGTGCATCGGCTGCAAGGCCTGTGAGGTCGCCTGCAAGCAGTGGAACCAACTGCCGTCGGACGGCTTCCATTTCACGGGCAAAAGCTACGACAACACGGAACACTTAGGGGCGACGACCTGGCGGCACGTCGCCTTCAAAGAACAGATCGGCGAAGAAAGCAGCCGCTGGCTGATGATGAGCGACGTGTGCAAGCACTGCGAGGACGCGCCGTGCGTCAAATCCTGCCCCACGGGCGCGCTGATCTACAACGAGTTCGGCGATGTCTATTTACAGGCCGACATCTGCAACGGCTGCGGGTACTGCGTCGCCGCGTGTCCCTTCGGCGTGCTGGGCCGCAGCGAGGAGGACGGCCACGCACACAAGTGTACCCTGTGCTACGACCGCCAGAAGGGCGGCATGACCCCCGCCTGCGCCAAGTCGTGTCCGACGGCGTCCATCCAGTTCGGCCCCGTGGACGAGCTGCGCGAGAAAGCGCGCCGCCGCGTGGAAGACTTGCACGAACGCGGCAACACGAGCGCGTATCTGTACGGCGACAAGCCGCTCAGCGACGAGTACGGGTCGCTGAACTCGTTCTTCCTGCTGGAAGACCACCCGAACCACTACAACCTGCCCGAAGCGCCGCCGCAGCCGTTCCACGATGTCAACAGGCGCTACGCCGCGAGTCTCTTGACCGGCCTGGGCCTGGCCCTGCTCGGCGCCGTGCTGTTCCGACAGGGTGGGGGGGATCAGGCCCATGCCGGGTGACGCCGAAACACTGCAGCCGCGCCGCCCCGGCGGCCCCGACCGAAGCCCCAGCCGGTGGACCGGCATCGCCGACGTCGCCGCCGACCCCCACGCGGGCCGCGACAACCCGACCTCGCTCCAGGAGGCGCTCGCCCACATCAACGGCCAATCGCCCGGCGGCGACGGCAAGCCCGGCGGCGACGGCAAGCCCGGCGGCAACAACCGGGACGGCCAGGACAAGGCGTACTACGACCTGTCCATGCTCAAGCCGCCGGTCTGGACGCCGGAAGTCGGCCAGTATTTTTTCCTGGGCGGCCTGTCCGCGTATGCGTTCATCTTCTCGCGCCTGGCCGAGCGCCTGGGCGGACCTGAACATAAGGACCTGACCCGATGGGGGACGGTCGTCGCCGCCGCCGCCGCCCTGCCGTGTGCGCCGCTGCTGATCTGGGACCTGGGCGACCGCAAGCGCTTCCACCATATGCTGCGCGTGTGGAAGCCCGAATCGCCCATGAACCTCGGCTCCTGGACCCTGACGGCCTACACCGGCGTCGGCGGCCTGGTCGCCCTGCGCGAGCTGCTCCGCGCCCGGCGCGGCGACAAGGGTGCCGAGGGCGCCGCCAAAGCCTTCGACGTGGCCGCCGGCGTCCTGGGCGACGTGGCCGGGGTGCCGCTCGGCGCGCTGCTGGCGGCCTACACCGGCATCCTGCTCAGCACGACCGCGACGCCGCTGTGGTCCAAGAACCCGTGGATCGGCGTCCTGTTCAGCGCCAGCGCCGCCGCGACTGGGGCCGGGGCCGTCCGCGTCGCCCTGGAAGTCAAGAACGCCGCTGCGGGCGCCGACGAGGACGCCGCTACGAACGCTCTCGGCAAGATCGAGTCCACGGCGCACCTGGCCGAAGCCATCGCGCACACGGGCTTTCTGCTGTCGGCGGGCGCCCTGGCGAAGCCGCTCTTGTCGGGCCGGTTCAAGGCCCAGTATCTCGGCGGCGCCCTGGCGATGGGCGTCCTGCTGCCCGAGATC
>CAXUCQ010000494.1:1970-2726 GCA_964249295.1 uncultured Armatimonadales bacterium
GATCGTGGGTCGCCTGCCTGTCCCCGTCAAGCTGAAACCGTGGATGAAGATCGGCGGCAGCGTCCTCGGCCTGGCCGGCGGCTACGCCTTGCGCCTGGCCTTTGTCGCCGCCGGCAAGCCCTCCGCCGAGGACCCGGACGCCGCCCGCGCCCACAGCCGGGCCAAGCACGGCGGGCCGTGGGAGGGGTAGAGGACCTCTCTTCCCTGCCGTGAAGGGAGGTCCTCTACCCCTCCCGAAAGTACACCCATGAAAGTACGCTGGACACCCGAAAGCCTCCGACTGCGCATCACGCCCCCCGAACTGGAGGCGCTGAACCGCAGCACGCCCGTACACACGGCGCTCGCCCTGCCGGGCGGCCTATCCTGGCGCGTGGCCCTGCTCCCCGCCGCCGGGCCGACGCGGCTCGACTCCGACGCCGGGGAAGTGCGCTTCCATCTCGGACACTCCGACCGGGAGCGGCTGGCACAGCCCGACGCCGAGGGCGTCTACTTCAGGACCGAGGGCGAGCCGTCCCTGCGCTTCTTCGTCGAGAAGGATTTTCCCTGCGCCCACCCGCGCCTCGTCGACGCCCTGGAAGCCCAGCCCGAGACGTTCGCGCCGACCGCCGAGTGTGAGGCCCGCAAGGCGGTAGGAGCCGACACTTGACGCGCTCCGTCCCGCTCCGGCTGCTCGCCCGGTATGTGGCGCTGGGGAGTCTGCTGCTGCTGGGTCCGGCCCCAGTGACTGCGCAGACGGGGGCGCGGGGCCAGGGCTAG
>CAXUCQ010000495.1:0-344 GCA_964249295.1 uncultured Armatimonadales bacterium
CCCCTCACCGCCGGCGGGCTTCCCCCGCCCGACCCGGGCGGGGCCGTGGGGGCGAGTTCCGACGGCGGCCGCGGGGGAGGGGGCTATCGGAACGGAACGCTATTCACGGACCGGCGGGGGGTTCGACGATTGTTGACGCCTCCCGTAGTGGGGAGGCTGCGGACTGCTAACGTCCATTCGGGTTCCCTTCGCGATGCAGACTTGCGTTGCTGTCTGGCGGGCGATGTTCGATCAGATCAGGCGGTCGAGCGCTTTTTTGAGGTCGCGCACGGCCTCTTCGGAGCGTCCCTGCCGGAGGGCCTCGGCGACACAATGGTCGATATGATGTTCCAGGATGGCCTTGC
>CAXUCQ010000495.1:364-2726 GCA_964249295.1 uncultured Armatimonadales bacterium
ATCTGTGTCAGCATCTCGTGGCACTCGCGGCCTTCGTCCCAGAAGCGTCTGAGGCTGGCGGCGTGGCCGGCGATGCGCGCCAGGCGCTTGGCGACTTCATCGACCGTCTCGCTCGGCGGCGTTTGGATTTCTTTGGGCATGATCCATATACCCCCCTGGGGGGATACAAGGGCATTATACTGCATCATCTCTCAAAAAGCAACAGTCTATTGTCGGAGTTTGAGCGGTTTTTTGAAGAGACTTCTTGCGTCAGGGCGGGGTCCTCCCGCCCTGATCTTCCCAGCTCCCGCTGCGCGATTGACGCAAGAGGTCTCCTATGTTTCTCGCCTCGGTGAGCGCAGCCGTCCTCGCTCCGCGTCGGCTGTACGGAGCGGACGCATCGGGGCAGGAAATCGGCGGCCTCTGACGAACCTATGATAGTTCCGAGAGAACGATGCGCGAGAGGAGGTTCCCGTGTCGCAACCCATCACCCCGCCCGTCGGCACAGTGACCTTTCTGTTCACGGACATCGAGGGCAGCACGCGGCTCTGGCAGGAACAGCCGGAGAAGATGCGCGGCGCGCTCGCCCGCCATGACGCCCTGCTGCAGGGGGCGATCTCCGCGCACCAGGGCTACGTCTTCAAGACCGTCGGCGACGCTTTCTACGCGGCTTTTGCGACGCCGGGGGAGGCGCTCGGCGCGGCGCTGGCCTGTCAGCAGGCGCTGCTGTCGGAGCCGTGGGACGCGGAAACGCCGATCGGCGTCCGCGCGGCGCTGCACACGGGCGTGGCCCAGGAGCGCGGCGGCGACTACTTCGGCACGGCGCTGAACCGCGTCGCGCGGCTGCTGGCGGCGGCCCACGGCGGCCAGACCCTGCTGTCCCAGACGGCCTACGACCTGGTGCGCGACCACCTGCCGCCCGCCGTCGGCGCCCTCGACCTCGGTGCGCAGCGGCTGAAAGACCTGACCCGGCCCGAGCAGGTCTACCAGCTCGTCCATCCCAGCCTGCCGGCCTCGTTCCCGCCGCTGCGCTCGCTCGACGCGCTGCCCAACAACCTGCCGCAGCAGGTGACCAGTTTTATCGGGCGCGACAAGGAAGTCGGGGCGGTCAAAGAGCTGGTGCGGCAGAACCGGCTCGTGACGATCCTGGGGATGGGCGGGGCCGGCAAGACGCGGCTGTCGCTGCAGGCCGGCGCCGACCTGCTGGACGGGTCCGGCGACGGCGTCTGGCTGGTCGAGCTGGCGGCGCTCAGCGACCCGGCGCTGGTCCCGAAGGCCGTGGCGGAGACGCTGGGCGTTGCGGAAGAGGCCGGGATGACGGTGACGCGGTCGCTGCTCGAAAGCCTGCGCGCGAAACGCCTGCTCCTGCTCCTGGACAACTGCGAGCACGTCCTCGGCGCCTGCGCCGAGCTGGCCGCGGCGCTGCTGCGGGCCTGTCCGGGCGTCTCGATCCTCGCCAGCAGCCGCGAGGCGCTCGGCGTGTCCGGGGAACAGGCCTACCGCATCCCCCCGCTTTCCGTGCCGGACCCGAAGCAGCGGCAGTCGGCGCTGGGCCTGTCGCAGTTTGAGGCCGTCGGGCTGTTCACCGAGCGGGCCAAGCTGGTCCAGCCGGCGTTCGCCGTGTCCGACGCCAACGCGCCCGCGGTGGCGGAGGTCTGCTTCCGCCTGGACGGCATCCCGCTCGCCATCGAGCTGGCGGCGGCGCGGGTGCGCTCGCTGACGGTCGAGGAGATCAACGCCAAACTCGACAAGCGCTTCCGGCTGCTGACGGGGGGCAGCCGGACGGCGCTGCCGCGCTCGGCCACCAGTGAGACCCGGCGGACCGCCTCGATGAACGGGGCGGCGGGCATATCGGCCCGGCAGGCGAACTCAGCCGGGAACCGGGAGCGGTACTTGATGTACTCCCCCGCGATCAGGCGGGTGGTCACCCGGCGCCCAGCGGACTCGAACCCGATCATGGCGTCGGCGGCGCGGGAGGCTGACGGCCCGCCGGAGCCCGGGTCCGCCGCCCGGGCGTCGCCGTACTCCCGGGCCAGCTCGGTATCCCGGTCGCGATCGGAGCGCAGCCGGACGGTGACCGGCACGCCGGGGGCCATGGTCCGGGCCGCGTCGACCAGGGTCCGGGCCGGGACGAGATAGCTGCCGCTGACGTCCGGCCGGGCCGGGGACCAGGCCAGGTCGCGCACGGCCAGGCGGTACCGGTCGGTGGCGGCGAGCGTCATCGTCTCGCCCTGCACTTCGAGGTTGACCCCGGTGAGCAGGGGCAGCGTGTCATCGCGGCTGGCGGCTGG
Source organism: uncultured Armatimonadales bacterium (assembly GCA_964249295.1). Classification (GTDB taxonomy): domain Bacteria; phylum Armatimonadota; class Armatimonadia; order Armatimonadales; family Capsulimonadaceae; genus CAZZVX01. Next base: position 2,635 of record CAXUCQ010000495.1, read on the forward strand.
GGCGACCTGGCCGACGGCGGCGGCCAGGTCCCCGCCGTCCAGGGTCCCAGCGGTCAGGGACAGCACGGGCAGGTCGGGGTACTCCTCGACCG
>CAXUCQ010000496.1:0-2723 GCA_964249295.1 uncultured Armatimonadales bacterium
CTGTCGGGCGCCTCGGCTTCATCCTTTGGGTCAACCATCGTGGTCTCCTCTCCCCCGGACAACGGCGTTCGTATCAGCCTCCGGGGACTCCTTCAATGTTCCCACGGGCGAGGTCGCCGCAAACACGGTCGTCACATCATTGCTTCTTCAGCCCCTGAAGCAAGCGAGTGGGGAAAAACCCGTATTGCGAGCGGATTAATGTCCAACGTTCTATGGTACAATATCGTGACCCGTCGTGTCCGCCATCGCTACACGCGGCATGGGCGGCAGCGGAACAAAACAGCCACAGAGAGGCAGACGCGAGGGTTTCTGAGACAAACGCGGTAGTTTTGGCATTTGCTGGCAGTCACCCGCCCCCCACGCCGCCATGAAAGCACCCGTGCCAGCCGATGAAGCCGCGCGCCTGGAAGCGCTCCAGCGCTACCGCATCCTCGACACGCCCCCCGAACAGGCCTACGACGACCTGACTCGTCTCGCGGCGCGGCTCTGCGACACCCCCATCTCCCTCCTCACCCTGATCGACGCCGAACGGCAGTGGTTCAAGTCGCGCCACGGCACCGAAGTCTCGGAGACACACCGCGACCACGCCTTCTGCGCGCACACGATCCTGGAAGAAGCGCCGGTCCTTTCCGTCCCGGACTTGACCGCCGACGCGCGGTTCGCCGACCATCCCTTCGTGACCGGGCCGCCCTTTCTCCGCTCCTACGCGGGCGCGGCGCTGCGGACGCCGGACGGGTACGCCCTGGGGACGATCTGCGTGCTCGACCACCGGGCGCGGCAGATGACGCCGGACAACGAAGACGACCTGCAGGCCCTCGCGCGGCTGGTGATCGATCAACTCGAGATGCGCCTGGTCCCGGAGATGCGCGCCCAGAACGAGGCGCTGGAGGAGGCGAACCGGCGCCTCGAAGCCCTCGCCACGACCGACGGCCTGACCGGGCTGAAGAACCACCGCGCCCACCAGGAGGCCCTGCGGGAGCAGTTCGCCCAGGCCCGCCGCTCCGGCGTCGCGTTCTCACTGCTGCTGCTCGACGTGGACCACTTCAAGCAGTACAACGACGCCTTCGGCCACCCGGCGGGCGACGAGGTGCTCCGGCAGATGGCCGCCCTGCTGACGCGCACGGTCCGGGAGGGCGACGTCGTCGCGCGCCCCGGCGGCGAGGAGTTCGCCGTCATCCTGCCGCAGACCGACGCCCGCCGCGCCCTCACGCTCGCCGAACGCCTGCGCCGGACCATCAACGCCGCCCCCTGGCCGCTCCGCGCCCTGACCGCCTCGTTCGGCGTGGCGACCTACACGCACGCCGCCTCCGGCCCCGACCAGATGGTCGCCGAGGCCGACGCCGCCATGTACCACTCCAAGGAGAATGGCCGCGACCAGGTCAATCTCTTTCCCGTGCAGCCCCAGCTTTTCCGCCCCGAGTGACCGCCTCACAGGCGGCGCAGTTGCGGCGAGTACTGCAGCGTGGCTTGTCCCTCCACGGCGCTCTCCGGCAGACAGCCCCAGTAGGCGCTGTCGTTGCTGTCGTTGCGGTTGTCGCCGAACACCACGAGTTGGCCCGCCGGGACACGGTCCTCCGGCCCGGCCAGGCCGTGGTCGTACTCCGCCTGGGTGATCGGCTGACTGCCTGCCTGATACTCGTCGCGCCCCGCGCCCGTGTTGTAGCGGTGGAGCAAGGCCCGCCCGCCGGAGAAGCGGAGGTCGTAGTCCGGGTCTTCGGCCACGAACGGCTCGTCCAGCGGCTCGCCGTTGCGCCAGGTCCGGCCCGGCTGCACCGTCACAGGGGCATCCGGGTCCCCGGCCAGCGTCGCCGCCAACTGCCTCCCCGGAACCAGCGTCCCGTCCGCCAGGACGCCGTGCGGGACGAACCTCACCTGATGCAGCGCTTGATCGACGACGGCCTCCGTCGTCGCGGCGGCCCCGAACACGCCGGCGCGTCCCAGCGCGTCCCTGACGGCGGCGTGGTCGAACTCCCGCCCCCCGATCAGGACGCGCCCGCGCGTCGTCCGCACCGTGTCGCCCGGCAGCCCCGCCACCCGCTTGACGAAGTCCGGGTGTCCCGCCGTCACCTTTTCCGGCGCGGCGAAGATGACGATGTCCCCGTGGCGAATCGGGTGCAGCTTGTACGACAGCTTGTTGACCAGGAAGCGGTCGTCCACCTGAAGGGTCGGGGCCATGCTCGGGCTGGGCATGTAGAACGCCTGGAGCAGAAACGGGCGGACGATCAGAAACACGATGACGAACGGCGCCATGACCGAGGCCGCCGCGCAGGCGGCGAGCAGGGGCCGCCGCGGCTCGGCAATGCGGATCACCGCCGTCCGCGTCATTCGGTCGTGGACGGCGCGTTTGGACCGGGAACGCGCGACCGGCAGGTAATCGAGCAGGCCGACGCCGTACTGGAGCAGCGCCAGCGCGAGACAATCCAACGACGCGCGCCCCAGGCTGCGCCAGACTCCGACCGGGGCGCGCTGCTGCGTCACGACGCGCAGGCCCGCCAGCCGGTACCCCCATGTCTGTCGCCCCCGGCTGTTCCAGAACGCGAAGTAGCCGAGGCACAGCAGCAGGTATGCCGCGATGATCCCGAGGGCGGCCCGTCGCCCCCCCCGCCCCACCGCGGCCAGCAGGGCGCAAAAACAGAACACAGCCAGCTGCAGGCCGCGCAGCCCCACCCGGTCGGCGAGTTTCGCCAGGGCGCGCAGCCCGAACGTCGGCGGACCGGCGACAG
>CAXUCQ010000497.1:0-2721 GCA_964249295.1 uncultured Armatimonadales bacterium
GCGCCCGCGCAGGCGGGCAGTCTTCTCCCTGGCAGCCCAGGACTTCAGTCCTGGGAGAACTGACGCAAAAGGTTTAGTGTGTCCCTATGCCTCCGTCGGCAGGCGCTATTCCGTCCGCAGCAGACCCAACGCGGCGCTCATCCGCTGGCGCTGCGTCCGCAGCGTCTCCCGGCGACTCGAGGGCGGCATGCCCAGCAGGGCAAAAACAAGCCACTTCAGACCCCCGATCAGAGACAACCCTGCCTTTAACAGTGCCGGGCGCCGCGCCCGATAGTGCTTGCGGAAGAACAGCAGCTTGCTCCGGTAGAGCAGGCGGAACGTCCGCAGCGGCGCCTGACGGCTGCTCTGGCCGTAGTGGTGGACGACTTCGGCCTGCGGCACGAAAAACGTCGGCCAGCCGGCCCGAGACAGCCGATAGCAGAGGTCCGTCTCCTCGCTGTACATCTGGAACGCCGGGTCGAACAGGACACCGCCCAGGTCGTTGATCAGGGCCGCGTTCCGCACCAGCAGGCAGGCCCCGCTGACCCAGTCCACGCGCGCGGCCCCCGGCACGCCCCGCAGCGTCTGGGCGTCCAGCGGCGGCACTCGGGTCCCCAGGTGACGGTCGTGCCGCCCGTGCATCTCCCCCCAGACCGTCGGGAAACGGGTCCAGGACGGCTGCAGTGTGCCGTCCGTGTTGAGCGTCAAAGGCCCGCAGGCCCCGACGTCCGGGTGCGCGTCCATCCACGCGATCAGCGTCTGGAGCGATCCGGGCCGCAGCGCCGCGTCCGGGTTGAGCAGCAGCACGTAGCGGGCGTCCGCTCCGACCTGTGCATACGCCCGGTTGTTGCCGCCGACGAAGCCGAGATTCTCCGACAGGGCCAGCAGCGTGACGTCCGGGAAAGAAGTCCGCACCATCAGGGCCGAGCCGTCCGCCGAGGCGTTGTCCACCACAATCGTCCGCACCGAAAGACCATCCGAGTTCGCCGCGACCGACCGCAGGCAGTCGGCCAGAAGCGCGCAGGTGTTCCAGTTCACGATGATGGCCGCGACATCGGGGATGTCCTGGCGGGTCTTGTCGCTCATGACACCGTCCGGCGCGGCGCGGTCGTCCCGAACGGGATCGGCGCGGGGACCTCCGGCGACTTGGCTCCGGCCCCGGAAAGGACGCCCAGTTGCCGCGCCTGCGCGACGGCGATCCCCAGACCGAGCCAGGCGTAAATCGTCGAAGTCATGTTGCCCAGACCGCCGTTGTGGTAGACGGGAATCAGATAGTCGCCCAGGTAGGCCGACGTGCAGAGACCCGCCCACATCCCCGCGATCCCCAGGATGCGAATTCGCCCAGGGCCGGGCGGGGACCGGCGGTAGAACCCGGTCAGCATCACGACGCCTGAAATGACCCAGGCGAGCACCAGCAGGAAGCCCGGAAAGCCGGTCTCCGACAGCGCCTGCCCGTAGAAGCTGTGCGCGGACGTGTACCCCGTGGTGTTCCAAACGTTGCGCCCGCCGTAATAAACGTTGTACGCGCGGAAGTTGCCCGGCCCGATGCCGAGCGGGAATTTCAGCGCATACTTGACGGCGGCCTTCTGCATCGAGAACCGGTCCAGGTCGCCCGACGTCTGCACCTTCTCGACGACGCGGGATTTCAGGAACGGCTGCGACAGAAACGCCAGCACGGCGGCGACACAGAGCAAAACGACCAGCAGGCGGCGCGACTTCAGGAACGTGACGAACGCCAGCCCGCTGAACAGCCCGATCCAGCCCGAGATCCACCGGATGTTCACGAAGAATACTTCAAAGATCAACATCGCCAGCAGCACGCCCGCGCCGAAACGTGTCCGCGCCGTGCCGCCTCCTTCCAGGATGAAGGCCCACAGGGTGCACCCGAACACGAACTCGAACAGCGTCGACCAGCCCCCGACCAGCATCGGCAGCAGGTGCAGACTCGCCAGCAGCACCAACGCCCCCGGCAGCAGCAGAAGCCAGGCGGACCAGCGCACCCACTTGGCTTTGTTGATGTTGCTCGCGAGCAGCCAGAACATCACGAATGAGAGCAGGCGCAGCGTCAGTTCCAGCACGATGACCTGCGGGGCCGTCTTCCCCCCGCCCGGCTGGCCCGCGTAGAAATGGGACACGGCGGGGTCCCAGAACAGCCAGCCGTTGGCCGCCGACCAGACGCTGTACGCCAGGTACAGCCCGAGCAGCAGGTTCATCGGCGTCCGCACGACCCGGAATTTCCGCAGGCCGACGCCGCGCAGCGCCCAGACGAACAGCAGGAACATGGCCTCGATCTCGACCGGGTACAGGCCCTTGCCGCCGCCCGAGTTTCCTTGCGCCAGGTCCGGCGTCCCGCCGATGCCCAGACACATCGCGCCGACGAAGAACGCCAGCACCGGCTGAAATCGCCGATAGGCCAGCGCCGTCAGGACGACGGCCACGCACGCCGCGATGATGAAATAAGACGTCTTGCGGGTCGAAAGCTCGTGGAACGTGAAGTTGCCCACGACCAGGCCGCAGAGCAGGAGGAGGACGCCGACGACCAGCCCGCGCAGGACGTCTTCCGGGCGCAGGCCGCTCTCGGAGCCGCTCGTCCCCGGCCCCAGGACGTTCTCTCGTAATGGGCGGTCGGGCTGGGTCAGCGACATACGCGCGCCCGCGCCTGTGTTTGAGGCGCCGGGCAAAGCGCCGCGAGCGCCTGGCCGAGACGCGCCGAGGCCTGTACCGGATCCTGGCCGAGGACTC
>CAXUCQ010000498.1:0-2716 GCA_964249295.1 uncultured Armatimonadales bacterium
CCCATCCTGAACGCCCCCCAGGTCGGCATCCTGGGGCTGCACAAGATCGAGGAGCGGCCCGTCGTCGTCAGCAAAGAGATCGTGATCCGGCCCATGATGTACGTCGCGCTGTCTTACGACCACCGGATCGTCGACGGCAGCGAAGCCGTGCGCTTTCTGGTCCGCATCAAAGAATTGATCGAGGACCCGGAAAGCCTGCTGATCGAGGGCTAGTCGGACGCCAAAGGCCCCTGCAGTTTTGCAGGGGCCTTTTCTTTGTCTCCGGGTATACTGGGGGCAGACATAAAGCCTCCCTTTAGAAAGCAGCGCCGCCATGATTGAACACGAACTCTTCGACCGGAGCGAATTCAACCCCATCATCAGCCCCAGCGACATCCCGTATCCCTGCGACACGGTCTGCAACCCGGCGGCGGTCATGTACAATGGCGAGACGCTGCTGCTGCTGCGCGTCATTGACCAACTGGGGTCCAGCCACATCACCGTCGCGCGCTCGACGGACGGCGAGACGGATTGGCGCATCGACCCCGAGCCGCTGCTGGCGCCCACCGACCGCGATCTGCCTTACGAGGTCTACGGCTGCGAAGACCCGCGCGTGAGCTTCCTCGCCGACCGGGGCGAGTACGTCATCACGTACACCGGGTTCAGCCCCCTGGGCGCGGGCGTGTGCATCGCGACCACGAAGGACTTCCGCCATGTCGAGCGGTTCGGGCTGGCACTCGCCCCCAACAACAAAGACGCCAGCATCTTCCCGCGCCAGATCAACGGCCTGTACTATATGCTGCACCGCCCAGCCCTGGGTTCGATGGAGCACATCTGGCTCGCCGAGAGCACGGACCTGGTCCACTGGGGCAGGCCGTGGATGATCATCGAGGAGCGGGGCGGCCCCTGGTGGGACGGCGACAAGGTCGGCGGCGGCCCGCCCCCCATCGAGACGCCGGACGGCTGGCTGGTCATCTTCCACGGCGTCCAGGGGACCTCGCACGGCCCGATCTACCGCGTCGGCATCGCCCTGCTCGATCTCAACGACCCGCGCAAGGTCATCCGGCGCCTCCCGCGCTGGATCTTCGGCCCCAAGACGGATTACGAGAGCAGCGGCCTGATCCCCGGCGTCGTCTTCCCGACAGGCGCGATCGTGGACGGCGACGACATCCGCCTTTATTACGGCGCGGCGGACACGCGCATCGGCCTGGCGCGCGGCAAAATCTCGACCCTGCTCCACGCCCTGCGCGAAGCCGGTAAATAGTCTCGTCCCGGAGGTGAGACCGCCATGAGAACCGCCGCCCTTGCCGCCCTCGCACTTTTTCTCCTGACGGCCACCGCCCATGCGCAGACGCCGCCCCAAGCGCCCGCTATGGGCAGCGGCAGGAACAGTGGTGTGGTCATCACGATCACTACTCTGGACCTTGCGACGGGCGAGTATGAGAAGTTGCATCTCGACCCCAACGCGCCCAAAGCAGGGGACGGACGCTTCGCGGCCCTGCAGGCCGCCGCGGCGGCGGCACACCTGCCGATGCCCGTCACCCATTACCCGAACGTGAGCGTCGCCATGAACGCATCGGGCATCGTGCCGGTCGATGTGGGCCTGGACTTGAGACCGCCTGACGCCGGACCGCGTTCTCATAGCACCCGTATGCAGGGGCCAGGCGATACTATGAACTTACAGGTCTCCCCAGAACCTCAGCCCGGCGACAAAACCAGCGTCCGCTTCCACTTCGTCGCTCCGCCGGAAACCCTCGCCACATCCGCCGGAGATCCTTTCGCCGCTCCCGCCCCTGCTGCAGCCTCATCAGCGTCGCCATCCGTCACACAGACGTTGTCTACGACTACCATCAATCTGAGTCTTCTCCACAGACTGGTTTTTGGATCGGGCGACACTCATTTCATCGGCATGGTTTCTGTCGACACAGGCCCATCCCGTCTCTTCTACGCCACGGTCCGCCTGTTCACTGCCTCCGCCGGCCCGGTTCCGACGACCACCGCTCCGACGCCCGCGCCGCCCGCAACCGCCCTGAAGCAGGTCTCTATCGCCGTGACCACCCTTGACCTCGCGCCGGGGGCCGTCGGCAAGATGCATCTCGATCCTGGCGGCACACCCGCCGCGCCCGGCAGTTTCGACAAACTTCGTGCAGCGGCGGCGAAGTACCACGTCGCTCTTGCAACGACCCTTTATCAGCCTGTCATCGTTGCAATGGATACGGCCGGCCTCGTGACTGTCGATCAGGTCTTTCCCAAGACGCCGCCAGGCGGCCTCGTACACCCACAGACCGCCCAAACCCCGCGACGCGGCGACACCTTCCGCCTTAAAATAACTCCTACCGCCGCACCCGACGGTAAGATAGATGTCGCGTTCAGCATCGCTCGCCAGGTTGATTTCGTCCAGCATCCGATGGCGTCCCCGCCACCCTCCCCGGATACGACGCGCTGGGCGATCACCCGCCTGACACTCGCGGCGGCTCGGGAAATGACCCCCGGAGAGACCGGCTACATCGGCCAGGTCGAAACAAAAGGTGGCCCGTACCGCCTTCTCTTCGCCACTCTCAACCTCCTCCCGAAGCCAAAAGGCTGAGGCGCTCTGGCCTTGCGTGGTGTAGGGGCAGGGAGCGGGAGACGGTGCCGCCCACTACGAGCGTCGCATAGCGTAGCGATAGCAGCCGTAGACGCCGAACGCGACGAAGGCCCAGTGGATGATGTCATAGTGGGGCGTGAAGCCGAGGGT
>CAXUCQ010000499.1:0-2712 GCA_964249295.1 uncultured Armatimonadales bacterium
ACGAGGAGATCAGGCGCACCATCCAGGTCCTGTCCCGGCGCACCAAGAACAACCCGGTTCTGATCGGCGACCCCGGCGTCGGCAAGACGGCCATCGCCGAAGGCCTGGCCCTCAAAATCGTCAAGGGCGACGTCCCCGAAAACCTGCGTGGGCGACGACTTCTCGCGCTTGACATGGGATCGCTCGTCGCCGGGTCCAAGTTCCGGGGCGAGTTCGAGGAACGACTCAAAGGCGTTATGGATGAGGTCCGCAAGGCCGCCGGCGGCGTCGTGCTGTTCCTGGACGAGCTGCACACGGTCGTCGGCGCGGGCGCGGCGGAAGGTGCGATGGACGCGAGCAACATGCTCAAGCCCGCTCTGGCCCGTGGCGAGCTGCAGTGCATCGGCGCGACGACGCTGGACGAGTACCGCAAGAACATCGAGAAAGACCCCGCGCTCGAACGGCGCTTCCAGCCCATCGTCGTGGGCGAACCCAGCGTCGAGGACACCATCAAAATCCTCGCGGGGCTGCGCGACAAGTACGAGGCGCACCACACCGTCAAGATCGACGACAGCGCACTGGTCGCGGCGGCGGAACTGTCGCACCGCTACATCACCGACCGCTTCCTGCCGGACAAAGCCATTGACTTAATAGACGAAGCCGCCAGCAAGATACGCATCGAAAAGTCGTCCATGCCCAAAGACATCCTGGACATGGAGGCCCGCCTGAACACCTTGCTCCAGGAAGGCCGCGCCGCCGCCGACGCCCGCGATTATGAGAAAGCAGCACGCCTCCGTGACGAGGAAGTCGCCCTGCGCCGCCAGTTCACCGAGCGGCGCGACGACTGGGCGCGGACGTCGGGCTTCGACAGCGTCGTGGACGAGCAGGACATCGCCGAGCTGATCTCCAAAGCCACCGGCATCCCCGTGACCCGCATGTTCGAGGAGGAGGCCGAAAAGCTGCTCTCGATGGAACTCAAACTCCACGAGCGCGTCATCGGCCAGCAGGTCGCCATCGAGGCTGTGTCCGAGGCCATCCGACGCGCCCGCGCGGGACTGAAAGACCCCAACCGGCCCATCGGCTCCTTCTTATTTCTCGGCCCGACCGGCGTCGGCAAGACCGAACTCGCCCGCGCCCTCGCGCAGTTCCTGTTCGACGACCCCGACGCCATGATCCGCATCGACATGTCCGAGTACATGGAGAAGCACAGCGTCGCGCGCCTGATCGGAGCGCCCCCCGGCTACGTCGGCTACGACGAGGGCGGGCAGCTCACCGAGGCCGTGCGCCGCCGGCCGTACCGCGTCGTGCTCCTCGACGAGATCGAAAAGGCCCACCCGGACGTGTTCAACATCCTGCTCCAACTGCTGGACGCCGGGCGGCTCACGGACAGCACCGGGCGGACCGTGGACTTCAAGAACACCGTCGTGATCATGACCAGCAACATCGGCAGCCAGTACATCGACGCCATCCCCGTCGGCGCCTCCCAGGCCGAGCAGGACCGCCTGTACGCCCAGATGAAAGCCAAGGTCACGGAACAGCTCCGCCAGCACTTCCGCCCGGAACTGCTCAACCGCATCGACGAGACCATCGTCTTCCACGCGCTCAACCGCGAACAGATCAAGCAGATCGTTGACTTGTTGCTCGCCAACACCCGAAAGCAACTGGCCGACCGCAAGCTGTCCCTGGAAGTCACCGACGCCGCCAAGGAGATCATCGCCGATTCGGGCTTCGACCCCCTGTACGGCGCCCGCCCGCTGCGCCGGACCATCCAGCGGCTGATCGAGAACAGCATCAGCTCCGGCATCCTGCGCCGCCAGTTCACCGACGGCGACACCATCATCGTCGACGGCGACGGCGAACACATCCTCGTGTCCAAGCGCGGCGCGTCCGAACCCGCCCTCGCCGCCGTCTAGCGCCTCCTCGAAGGGCGGGGCTTGCCCCGCCCTTTCTTCCGACGGTATAATCCCCCCATCATGGTCTCCCCGGAACGCATCCAGCAGCTCGCCGACCGCATCGGCAGCCTCTTCCGCCCCGACAGGGTCATCCTCTTCGGCTCCTACGCCTACGGACAGCCCACGGAGACTTCCGATGTCGACTTTTTGGTCGTCATGCCCTTCGAGGGAAGGGAGCGCGTGAAGGCGATTGAGGTCAAACGCGCCATCGGCGTGGACTTTTCCATGGACGTGCTTGTTTATAACCCGGAGAACCTGCGTCAACGCTTAGCGTGGGGAGACTTCTTCCTGCGCGAGATCACCCAGAAGGGCCGGACGTTGTATGAATCCGCTAACGCAGGAGTGGGTTGATAAAGCCGAAGAGGATTGGTCTGTGCTGAACCGGGAACTGCGCGCCCGCAAGTCGCCTGGCCTTAGCGCCGTCTGTTTCCACGCCCAGCAGTGTGCCGAGAAGTATCTCAAGGGGCGTTTACAAGAAGCCATGATCGGCTTCCCACGGACACATGACCTGCTGAGCCTGCTCACTCTTGCCGTCGCTGTTGAGCCGTCGTGGACGCATCTCCAGTCAGCGCTGGATACACTCAACGATTACGCCGTGAACTTCCGCTATCCCGGCCACAATGCGACTCGCGACGACGCCAAAAAGCTTTGCCAACTTGTCCGAAACACCATCCGCCCCGCCCTCGGCCTTCCCCTCTAACACCGCCCCCGTGATACGGTTCCCCGACTCCCCCAGAATTGGGGGCTGGGGGGCCTTTTCTTGAACGTCTTCCCCCCGCGC
>CAXUCQ010000500.1:0-463 GCA_964249295.1 uncultured Armatimonadales bacterium
GCGCGCCATCTCCAGGCCGGGGAACGCGGGGAGCGGGGGCCCGGCGGGCGGCTCGGGCGCAGCCCCGTTGGACAGCAGGCCGTAGTCGCCGAAGTCGGCCGTGCCGTACAGCGTCGGGCCGTTGTTCTTGCCCTGTACCGGCCCGTTGTGCAGGTCCCACCAGTCCACGTTGACGACCCCGCACTCGAGCCACGTGAGTACGTAATCGGGGGCGAACAGGCCGTTGACCAGGCTAACCGACTGCCGGCCGGGGTCGAACGTGACCGAATTCGTCTCCGTCAGAAAGATCGGAATGCCAGGCCGGCAGAAGCGGTCCAGGACCGGGCGCAGGCGGGCGACCTTGCCCGGCACGTCGGCGGGACTGCTCAGCAAGCCCGCGTCCGTCTCGTGCTTCGGCTCCTGCGGGTAGCAGTGGACGACGGCGAAGTCCACGTTCGGGCCGCAGGCCTTCAGGACGTTGGTG
>CAXUCQ010000500.1:473-2700 GCA_964249295.1 uncultured Armatimonadales bacterium
GTCCGGGTCCAACCCGTCCGGCCACTTGCCCGGCGCGGTCAGCACGACGCCGATCTGCACGCGGGGGTCTTTGGCCCGCATGGCGGAAGCAAAGGCGTTGACGTTGGCGCCGTAAGCCGCCGGCCCGAGCCGCGCGTCGCGGAGGCGCGCCTTGGCGTCCTTGGAGCCGGGCGCGTGCCGGTCCTCTTCCCAGCCGCTGCCGTTGTAGAAGCCGTTCCCGTATATCTCGTTGCCGATCTCCCAGAAGCGCACGTTGTAGCGCTTGACGTTGTTGGCGTAGTCCACCCAGGCCGCCGCCTCCGCCGGGTCCCCGCCGCCGTCTCCGGCCGCGTTGGACCCGTAGTTGACGGTCACGATGGGGTCGGCCCCCGCCGCCCGCGCCACGGCCATGAAGGCGTCGAAGCCGACGGCCGGGTGGTACGGCGTGCCGTCGTCGCCCACCGCCCGGTTGTCCCGCCAGAAGTACAGGTCCGCCGTGTCCCCGCCCGGAAAGCGCAGGATCGTGGTGCCGGCCTCGCGCAACCGCGCCGGCACGCCCGCGTCCTGGAGATGCGCGTCCCAGCACGCCGTGTTGACGCCGAACGAGAGCGGCGTCACTTTTGCCCGCACCGTCCCGGCGTCTACCGTCACATGGGCATCCTGCGCGGCGGCTTGTCCGCCGGCGAGCAAGCCGAGCGCGCCGGCCAGGGCCAGCGCGGAAAGCAGACGGTACATCAACGTTTCACCCCCCCGGCCGCTTGCGCGGCTTGTTGCGGCTGAATCTGGGCCAGCGCGGCGGCCCGAGCCTTGGGCGACATCCGCGCGTTATTCTCGATGCCGGCTTGAGTCGTTCCCAGGCCCATCTGCTTCTCATCGGAGACGCAGGTGATCTGGCGGGCCTTGGCGAAGGCCGGGAACAGGATGGACGCCAGGGTTGCGATGATCGCAACCACGACGAGTGGTCCGATGAGCGTGAACCCCGCCTTGCGGGGACGCCGTTGCGTATGCATGGCTGTTGTCCTTTCTGATGGAGCGCGAGGACCCCTCCGACCGTGAAACTTAGGCCCTGCCGCCTGTGTCTAAGCCGTATCGCCGGACACCAGCGCCACCGGCAGACACACTTCGTCCGCGCCCCCGGAGCCTCCCATCCGGTCCGCCAGCGCGTCCACTGCCGCCCGCGCCACCTCGCCCCAGGGTGCGGCGACGGTCACCAGATGCCGCGCAGGCGGGGTCATGCTGGGCAGTCCGTCGAAGCCCACCACCGCCAGGTCTTCGGGCACGCGCACCCCCTGCTCTTCGCACTCGCGCAGCAGCATGTAGGCCGCCCTGTCGTTCCAGCAGCAGACCGCCGTGGGGCGGGGCGAGAGGGACAGCACCGACGATAACAGCGGGCCTTCCCCCGTCAGCGGGGCGACCACGGACGGCGGCGCGTCCGCCCCCCGCCGCGCCAGGCACTCCCGCAGGGTGTCGCCCCGGCGCAGCACCGAAGGTGGGGGCCGCTCCGGCGCCAGAAAGGCCACATGCCGGTGTCCCCGCGCCCACAGGTACTCCACCGCCTGCGCCATGCCGCCCCTGTCGTCGCAGACCGCCGACGGCAGGCCGGGCAGCGCGTCCACCAGGGCGACCACGGGCAGGTCCGAGGCCGCCAAGCGCGCCACCAGCGGGTCGCCGGGGTCGGCGTGCAGAAACAGGCCGTCGATGCGCCCGTCCAGCAGCTCCCCGTAGATGTCGTCCGTGGACCAGCCCCGGTACAAGCCGTGCAGCAGCAGGTCCAGTCGGTGCGCATCCCCGCCCCGCTGCAGCCCACCGATGATGGCGGCCAGGAACGGGTTGTCCGAGTACAGCGACCCGTAGCTGGTGTAGAACCCGACGATGTGGGTGCGCCGACGCCGCAGGGACCGGGCCACGGCGTTGGGCCGGTATCCCATGCGGCGGGCGGCCTCCTGGACCCGTCGTCGCGTTTCCGGCGCGATCTGGTGCTGATGCGCCGCGCTGAGGGCGCGCGAGACGGTCGGCTGCGACAGCCCCAGACTCGCGGCGACATCTTTGGCAGTGACCGGCATATTCCCCATCTCGGCGTAGCCCTTTAACCCAACCGCTGCGCCCCCATGAATACGTATGCATGAGTGTATCACACAGGAACTTCGTTTGTCAACAAAGACTTTCGTAGCGCGCGGCGGCGACGCTCGTTCCGCCCGGCGGGGGACGACACGCGCATTGACTGGGGCTACGCCTACGCCGTCGCCCC
>CAXUCQ010000501.1:0-2694 GCA_964249295.1 uncultured Armatimonadales bacterium
GGCTCGACGAGGAATTGGGCGCTGCCCTGGAAAGCGCCCTGCCGCCCGGCGGGTCGCCGGACAAGGCGTTCCTCCTCAAGATCGTCACAGCCCCGGATGCAAAAAGCGGCGCTCCTCGTCTGGAGATGCTGGCGAGCTACCAGAAGACAAGCGCCCATGACTTCGCCGCTATGCGCGATCATGCGCGCGGCCTCGCCTCGCTGTCCAACCTGCGTCAGATCGGCCTGGCGATTGTGCAATACACGCAGGACCACCAGTCACGAATGCCGGACGCGGATCGGTGGGTAGACCAGATCTCTCCGTACCTTGCAGGCCAGACCGCCGCGCCCGCAGAGCGGGAGCGCATCATTGAGTCACTGATGCACGATCCGTCCGCGCCAGCCCCTCAGAAGTGGAACTACGCTTTCAACAGCCGCCTTTCCGGCCTCAGCATCGCCAAAATCGAGCAGCCGTCAAAGACGGTCCTGGTGTTCGAAAGCGCCACCGGCGCCAGGAACGCGACGGACGCTGGGGCGTCGGTACCCCACCCCGGTCGTCACGAGGGCGGCAGCTACTACGTGTCCGCCGACGGCCACGCCCAATGGTCCGCAGACGTGAGCCGGCTCAACTTCGCGCCTTGACTTGCCTCCGGCCATCGTGCTACACTAGCCACACGATGCAGACGAACATCCCCGATGAGATTCTGACGATCCTGGCCCGCGACGCCCGCACCCCGCCCGAGAAGATCGCCACCCTCACGGGGCGCGCGCCCGACGACGTCCGCGCGATGATCGCCGAGTACGAGCGGCGCGGCGTCATCAAGCACTACAAGACCATCATCGACTGGGAGAAGGCCGGCGTCGAGCGCGTCTTCGCCTTCATCGACGTCAAAGTCCTGCCCGCCCGCGACGTCGGCTTCGACGCCGTCGCCGAGCGCATCTACCGCTTCCACGAGGTCCACAGCGTCTGGCTCGTGTCCGGCGGCAGCGACCTGCGCGTCGTCGTCGAGGGCCGCGACATGCGCGAGCTGGGCCGCTTCGTCGCCGAGAAGCTGTCCACCATCGACGGCGTCACCGGCACCGACACCCATTTCCTGCTGCGCCGCTACAAAGAGGACCAGGACCTGTTCGTGGACCTCGAAGAAGACACCCGCCTGGTCGTCACCCCCTAGGAGACACCGCCCATGCCCACCAAAGACGAGGTCGTGCGCGACCTGATCGACTGGCACTCCAAGATGGACCCGGAGATGACGAAAGTCTACCGCTTCCTGGCACCGGACGAGGACGACCTGCGTGAACCGATCAAACTGCTCGAAGTCAGCACCGGGACGCTCTCTGCAGGACGTGTCATGCCCTTTGCCTTCGGCCCGACCAAGGATGTTCCTTATGCGACGGTGACTGCGACCGTCACGCCGGAGGAGATGGAGCAGATCGAGCGCGATGAGATCAGCCTGCCGGAGAGTTGGACACGGGCGCGGAGACGGGACTACTCGCTACAGCCGGTCGAACCCGCTTTGATCGAGAACGGATTTAAGTAGTGGCTCAGGTCCGGGGCGACTGCCGATACTCCGCCTGTCCCCTTCAGCCGGTGCGCCCCGGCGCGGACATGCCGGACGCGGCCCGCCTGCGCTTGGCCGATGCTTACGCCGCGCAGAGCGCGTCGGATTTCGCCCTGTACAACGGCTTGCTCCGAGAGGCGGAGGAGTGTCACCGCCTGCACGACCTCCAGATGGCTTGCGAGAAGATCGCGAAGGCCTACCGACTGCGGGATACGGAATCGTTTCAGACTGACGACCTCGACAGTCATGTCGTGTTTTCGCGCTTCATCCTTGGTCTGCTGAAATCGGCACAGATCAAGGAGCGATACCGCACTGCCGAATCCAAACGGCGGCAGAATGAGCGGTATGCACGGACTTTGTCGGCGGAGATCGAGAGACTGGCCCCCGCTGTCGATCGGGAGCAGAACCCAGCCAACGCGGAATACCCGTGGATGCAAGGGGAAACCGTTTTCATCCCCAGCCGCCATCAATATCCAGTGTTCCAGCGCCTCCTTGAACCGAGCGGGCGGGACTTTCTGAAACTGATCGAGATCGCTATCGAGGACTACCACTCCATCACCCTGAACGGTTGAACAGTCTGTTATGAGCAACGAAGCCCACCCCCGAAACCATCCCGATCCGCCGCCTCTGTCGCGCATCGTGCGCGACCTGCCCGTCTCGGGAATCCGCAAGTTCTTCGACGTCGCCGACCGGATGCAGGACGTGATCTCGCTGAGCGTCGGCGAGCCGGACTTTGCCACGCCCTGGGCGATCCGCGAGGCCGCCATCTACTCCCTGGAGCGCGGGAAGACCACCTACACGTCCAACTACGGCCTGTTGGAGCTGCGCCGGCACATCAGCAGCCACCTGGAGCGGTGGTACGGCGTCCGCTACCGGCCCGACGACGAAGTCTTGGTGACGGTCGGCGTCTCCGAAGGCATGGACCTGGCGATGCGCGCCCTGCTCGACCCCGGCGACGAGGTGCTCGTCCCCGAGCCGTGCTACGTCTCCTACAAGCCCTGTGTCGCCCTCGCGGGCGGCGTCCCCGTCGGCGTCCCCACCCGCGCCGAGGACCGGTTCCGCGTCTCCGTCGCCCAACTGGACGCCGCCGCCACGCCGCGCACCAAGGCCGTCCTGCTCGGCTTCCCGTCCAACCCCACCGGCGCGACCATGCCGCG
>CAXUCQ010000502.1:0-2050 GCA_964249295.1 uncultured Armatimonadales bacterium
TCTCCGGCCCGCCGCCGTGGACGAGGATCGGGTTGATGCCGACGTAGCGCATCAGCACGACGTCCTGCATCACGGCGGCCTTGAGCGCCTCGTCGACCATCGCCGCCCCGCCGTACTTGACGACGATGGTCTTGCCCGCGTACTGCCGGATGTACGGCAGGGCCTGAATCAACACTTCCACCTGGATCATCGCGGTTTCTCCCACTCTCGCAGCACCTGGCGCAGCGTCGGCAGGGGCTGCCGCCAGAGCCAGTTCACGTCCAGCCAGAACTCCGGGATGACGGCGCTGTGATACACGCCGTCGGCGTCCGGGTGGGCGCGCTCGTAGCGCCCGTCGCCGCCGAGGACGAAGAAGTCCGCCTGCTCGGATTCGGGGTCGAACACCCAGTATTCCCGCACCCCGCCCGCTTCGTATTCGCCGTATTTGGCACCCCGGTCGCGCAGGACGCTCTCCGGCGAGGCGATCTCGATGACGATGTCCGCCGGGGCGTCCAGGTATCGGTGCGTCATACGCGGCAGATTTTTTTGTGCGATGAACAACACGTCCGGCTCACGCCCGCTGTGCGGCAGTTTCATCTGATATCCCCGCATCATGACTTCACCGGCGTTGTGATCTTCCACAAAGGAGGCGAGGACTCGCAGGACGAAGCCAAGCAGGTCTTGATGCACAACGCTTTCCGGCTCACGCTTCTCTATGCGGCCATCCACCCACTCCGCGAGCGTGTCTTCATCGGCCCACTCCAAGAACTGTTCGTAGGTGAGGCGCTTCGTTGGCGGGGTGCGCCGTCCCTTGCGGATTTTGAGTTCGACGACCATCGTATTTCACCCCTTTCCGCTCATAATTCCGCCGGTAGATGGTGCGCGTACATCGCGCGGCAGTCGTCGTGCGCCGCCAGCGTTTCCACGATCTTCGGGTGCGGCTCGGCGTGGTTGACCCCAGAGTCGCGCTCGCCGCACTCGGGCCGGACGGGGTACGCCAGCCGCTCTGCGTCGGTCGAGAACTGGGCGTCCACGCCGGGCTTGTTGCCGCGCGCGTCCAGCCGTATCCACTTGTCAAGTGAGGCCAGATAGACGGTGTTCAGCGCGTGGACGCAGTAGCCCGACTCGGGCGTGTCGCCCAATGTCAGACGCTGGTAGCAAATCCCCGCCGCGACGCCCTGCCCGCGCAGCAGGGCGGCCAGCAGGTGCGACTTGGCGTAGCAGATGCCCTCGCGGAAGCGCAGCGCGTCGGACGCCCTGGCCGTGACGCGCCGGCTGCCGATGTCCCAGGAGTGCGCGACGGCGTCCCGGACGAACTCGAACGTCTCGCGCACGGCGTCCGTCTCGGAGCGCCCGGCGTCCTGGGAGGCGAGATAATCCTGCACCGCCGGGTGTCCGAAGTCGATCAGCGGCGACGGCTGCAGATAAGCGTCCAGCGGCAGCGGCGTGTGCAGCGTCACCCTGGGCCTCCCTCGTTGACGATGGCCTCGGCCTCGATCTCGACCAGCATCTCGGGCGCGATCAGGCGGCGGACCTCGACCATGCTCGTCGCCGGGCGGATGGCGCCGAAGGCCTCGCCGTGCGCCCGCCCGATCGGCCCCCAATCGTCGATGTTGACGACGTACATCCGGGTGCGGACCACATCGGCGAGGCCCGCCCCCGCCTGCCTCAGCGCGGCCTCGATGTTTTTCAAGGTCTGCACCGCCTGCGCGTAGGGATCGCCGATGCCGACGATGTCCCCTCGCGCGTCCGTCGCCGTCGTGCCGGAAACGTGGACTGCATCGCCGACCCGCACCGCCCGCGAGTAGCCGACGATGGTCTCATACGGGCTGCTGCCGCTGATGTTCTGACGTGACACTGGGCCTCCTTGCGGAACGACCGCCGCTGTCGCGGTCTGCCGAGAACGGCGGCCGGAGACGGAAGCCCGCGCCGGCGTCCCCGCCGCGAAACGGGGCGCAGGGACGGGCGCGTCCGACCACGGGGGCGCCGCTTCCTTTAAAGGCCGGCGGCGGCCTTGGGCGCGTCCAGCCGCTCGACGCCGTCCAGGGCGGCCAGGGCCAGAATCTGCGGC
>CAXUCQ010000502.1:2060-2689 GCA_964249295.1 uncultured Armatimonadales bacterium
GGCTTGACGATGGCCGTGAACACTTTGTAGCCTTCGGCGTTGAAGTGCAGGCCGTCGGCCCGCAGCAGGCCGGGCTGCGGCTGACCGTCGGCGGTCAGCAGCCGCGAGTGCGTGTCGATGAAGTCCAGCTTCTCCGACCGGGAGTTGTTCTTGAAGGTGAACTCCTGGATGAGATGGTTCGCTTCCAGGATGTTGGCCTCGTTGCCCCAGCGCGCCACGGTGGGGCTGATGGAGATGAAGGCGATGCGCGTGTCCGGCAGCGCCGCGTGGATGCGGGACACGAAGTCCGCGTACTCCCGGCAGACCTGCTGCGGGTCCTTGTGGCCGTAGGCCAGGTCGTTGGTGCCGGCGAACAGGATGATGATCTTGGGCTTGTAGGGGACGGCGATGCGGTCGGCGTAGAGCGTGTTTTCGAAGATCTGCGAGCCGCCGAAGCCGCGGTTGATCACCGGGATCTCCGGGAAGTCCTGCGCCAGCGTGTCCCACAGGCGGACGCTCGAGCTGCCCATGAACAGCACCGCGCCCGCCGGCGGCATCCGCGCCCGGTCGGCCTCCAGAAAGGCGTTCATCTCCGGCGCGGCGTCGGCGCCGGCGGGCAGGGGCGCGAGGGCGGCCGCAGCCGCTTGGGC
>CAXUCQ010000503.1:0-2681 GCA_964249295.1 uncultured Armatimonadales bacterium
GCTCCGCCTTGGCGCTTCATCTCAATCCTTGATCCTGCGACGTTGACTTTTTGCAGCATGACAGCGCCTAGTTCTCCGTCGCGGCACGGTTGACCTGCTCACCGGCTCGTTCCCGTGACACACTCTTTCCCCGGCCCGCGCTCCCTCCCCGCCCCCGTTCTGAAAAGAGTATGATCGCAGGGTATGATAAACCATCATTTGTACCATCAGTCAGCCATTCGGCTTGGCATGGATTCTGCCGACACTGCATACAGAACGCAATCACGCCGGATGATCATGGGATCATCGCCGCCAGCGAGGTATCTGAGCCATGGCCGCCGCCCTGCAAACGCCTGTCCCACAGTCACATCTGTTGTCGGACCTCACGTCGGAGCGCTCGCTCTTCATTGAGCAAGCCCAGCGCGAGGGCCGCGTCTACATCCATCAGCCTTACGAACTGTACTCCGAGGCGAACCACCTCTCCTGGCGCCGCCTGTACATGGCGATGGAGTCCCGCTGGGACCAGTACGCCAACGAGCATTTCCGGCGCGGCCTCGACCGCCTGCGCCTGTCGCCGGAGCGCGTCCCCCGCCTGGAGGACGTCAACCGCTTCCTGCGCCCTCTGACGGGCTTCTCGACCCGGCCCGTCAGCGGCTTCGTGCCGGCGTTCCTGTTCTTCGACTGCCTCCGCAACCGCGAGTTCCCCACGACGGTCACGATGCGCGACGGCCAGGCCGCGTTCGCGCCCTGGCCGGACATCTTCCACGACATCACGGGCCACGTCCCCATGCACACCGACCCCGCCTTCGCCGACGCCCTCGTCCGCTTCGGCGACTGCGCCCACACCGCCGTCGAGATGGCGGCGGGCGTCGCCGACCCCGCCGAGCGGACTCGGCGGCTCGCCAGCATGATCCGGGCGATGGCCCGCTTCTTCTGGTTCACGGTCGAGACCGGGCTGATGCGCGAGGGGCGCGGCTTGAAGGTCTACGGCAGCGCCATGCTGTCGTCGTATGGCGAGATCGAGCGCTGCCTCGACCCGAGCGTCGTGCAGCGCTACCCCATCCAGTTGGAATGGGTCGTCAACCAAGGCTTCCTGCCCAACCATTATCAGCCGCTGCTGTTCATCGTCGACTCGTTCAGCCATCTCTACGAACTCGTGGACGAGCTGGAGCGCTGGATGCGCCAGGGCAGGCTCGACAACGTCGCCCCCGGCGAGCCGGAAGTCACGGAAGAGGACCTGCAGAGCTTCCTGCAGCATGGGGCCTGAATGTCACCGATTTCGCCACCCGTCCGCCTTCCCGACGCGCCGGGCGCGGCCCCGTCCGAAACGACTCCGGCGCAGGTCGCGGCCCAGGCCGAGGCGACCCCTGACGCGCCTGCGGTCGTCTTCAATGGCGAGACGCTCACCTACGGCGCCTTGAACCGGCGGGCCAACCAACTGGCGCGGCGACTCGGCGCGCTCGGCGTCGGGCCGGGGGCGCTGGTCGGCGTCTGCCTGGAGCGGTCCCCGGAGATGGTGGTCGCCTTGCTCGGCGTTTGGAAGGCCGGGGGCGCTTACGTCCCGATGGACCCCGAATACCCCGCCGAACGGCTGGCGTTCATGCTCGACGATGCCCAGGTGCGGGCGCTGCTGACGACCACCGACCTGCAGCCGCGCACGGCGTCGTTCGCGGGGACGGCGATCCTGCTGGACGCCGAACGGGGGCGTCTGAATCAGCAGGACGACCGCGATCTCGAGTCGGGGGCCGGGCCGGGGGATCTGGCGTATGTCATCTACACGTCCGGCTCGACCGGCACGCCCAAAGGCGTCCGGCTCGCCCACCGGGGCCTGGTCAACAATCTGAAATGGCGGCAGGCGACGTTCCCGCTGACGGGAGCGGACCGGCTGCTGCAGACGTACTCGTTCAGCTTCGACCCGTCGGTCTGGGCGTTCTTCTGGCCGCTGACCGTCGGCGGGGCCGTGGTCCTGCCCCGCCCCGGCGAACACGGCGACCCGGCACGATTGGCGCGGACAATCCAGGAGCAGCGCATCACCGTCGCCGGCTTCAGCCCGTCGCTGCTCAGCGCCCTGCTCGACACGCCCGGCAGCGACCGCTGCGCCGGCCTGCGGCACGTCTTCTGCGGCGGCGAGACCCTGTCGCCGGACCTGTGCGCCCGCTTCTTCGCCGCGCTCCCCGACGCCCTCCTGCACAACGTTTACGGCCCGACCGAGGCGACCATCGACACGACCTGGTGGACCTGCCGCCGGGACGACATCGGCGCCGTCGTGCCGATCGGCCACCCCCTGCCCCGGACGCGCGCGTATCTGCTGGACGGGCGCGGCGGCCCCGTCGCCCCCGGCCAGGACGGCGAACTGCACGTCGCGGGCGTCGGAGTGGCCGACGGCTACCACAATCGGCCCGGACTCACGGCGGAAAAGTTCCTCCCCAACCCGTTCTGCCGGGACGCCGCCGAGCGCCGCCTTTTCCCGACTCTGTACCGGACCGGCGACCTGTGCCGGCAGCGCGCCGACGGCGCTTTCGAGTACATCGGGCGCCTGGATGGGCAGGTCAAGGTGCGCGGCTTCCGCATCGAACTGGGGGAGATCGAGGCCGTCCTGTCGCGCCACCCGGACGTGCGCGGTGTCGCCGTCCAGGCCCGCGAGGACGCGGGCGGCAAGCGGCTCGTGGCCTACGTCGTCCCCACAAGCCGCTCGTTCTCCC
>CAXUCQ010000504.1:0-355 GCA_964249295.1 uncultured Armatimonadales bacterium
AGCGACGATGATGAGTACGTGCGCCGGCAGGCGCTGATGGGCCTGGGGCGTATCCATTCCCCCGCCGTGGAGGCTTTGGCCGAGGTCGCGTGGGAGACGGGGGACGAGTACCAGCGGATGGGGGGCTTTGTATGCCCTGCACCGTGTCAACTCGCCCCGGCTCGCGGAGTTCAGGGACCGTGCCGTGGCCGACGGGAGGGAATACCTGGTCAACTACGCCCGGCGGACACGCCTAGAGGCGAAGGACTGAACAGCCGGACGGCCTAACACGCGCTGCATCCGACGCCACACGGCACTCCTCGTGCCTCGTCGTTCCGTGCGTCGCGGCTGAGCTTTTCCGTTAGGCCGCTTGGCA
>CAXUCQ010000504.1:376-2676 GCA_964249295.1 uncultured Armatimonadales bacterium
GAGGGATAGTATGCCCACTCTCGTCATCCATGCGCCTCACTCGCAGGTGCAACAGAACCAGAAGCAGAGCTTTAACCAGACGGTAGCGACCGGGCGGGGGGATGGGTACGCCCTGTGGCGCAGTCTGGCCGAGCAGTTGTCGCCCGGTGATGCCGTCGTCGTGATCTGCAAGGTACACCAGAGGCAGGCGGTGGGGCGGATACAGGAACTGAGGCCCACCGAGAAGACCGGGACGGGTATGCAGCGTTACGACGTAATCATGGCGGGGCTGGAACCAACCCCCTATACGCACGGGGCTACCAGGTTAAACCGCAACGGCGTCACGGTCATATGACCCTTCCGGGCATAGCCGCAGGAGAAGCGGCCTAACACGCGCTGCATCCGACGCCACACTGCGCTTCCTTGCCCGGCTTCGCCGCCCTCACCTGGCACCGGGCGGTTGCGGGCGCGGCTGAGCTTTACCGTTGGGCCGCTAGACAGCGCGACCTGTCGGCGGTGCAAGTACGTTCGGTAGTCTCTGATAGAACAAGGAGAACTGGTGTGAAGGTGAGTATGCTCGTGCGTCCCCTGGTGTTCGTGACTCTTACCGCGCCGCTGCTGGCCGGGTGTGGGGGCGGCGGGTCGGGCAGCCCCACCGCCGCGCCCCGCTCTGTCTCAGCCACACTGCCCGACGGCCTGACGGGGACGCTCACCGAGGATCGCTCCACGGTCGCGGTCGGCGGGACCGTCACCTACACCCTGACGCTCGCCAACAACACGGCTCAGGGAGTCACATATCGGCCCTTTAATGCGGGCGGCTTCGCGACCCAGACCGGCGGCGGTTTCCAGGTGCTCCAGGTCACGGGCGCACAGCCCAGAGTCGTGTACCCACTGACCGGCAATGGGACGACCGGGTACTTGGGGAACTTCGTATCTTTGGGGCCGGGGCAGTCGGTGTCGGGGACGTTCGCCGTAGTCGGCGGCAGCCCCAGCCCTGGCTTCAGTCCGGCGTATGACGCGCCGGGGCAGTACCAGGCCACGGCGTTCTTCGACCTCGCGCCAGGCGCGTCCGGCGGCGCAAGCGCACAGGAAACGGTCACGACCGCGCCGTTGACAGTGACGGTCCAGTGAGGCTCCCAGCCGCGCCGTATCCCGACCGGCCCCGGCAGCGGCCCAACACGCGCTGCATCCGACGCCACACGGCGCTGTTCTCCCCGGCTTCGCCGCCCTTGCCTTGCACATGGCGGTTGCGGGCGCGGCTGAGCTTGGCCGTTAGGCCGCGAATACAGGCCACTCATGGAATACGCCGAGAAGATTCGGGAGAGACGGGAAGCCCTGGGCATCACCGAGGGCGTAGCGGAAGACTGTCTGGGCATCAACTCCCATTGGTACCGGGACCTGGAGCATTTCGATGATGAACTGACCATGACCCTCTCAATCGCCCAGGTCAGTCGCCTGTGCGTCCTGCTCCGCACGGAGCCGTTCGAGTTGTTGGGGGAAGAGCCGCCCCAGCGTCACGTCAGTGCGGCGGAGCTACGCGCACTTGTTCTGGAAGACATCCGCCGCCGTCAGTGGTCACTGGAGGAGTTCGGCGAACACGTCGGCTGGGACGTTCAGGGTCTGGTGGACAGCCCGGACGCCTACATCGCGGAGATGAACCTAGACGGCCTGCACGACCTCTGCTCACACCTGGGCCTGAGAAGGATTGAGGCCATACCGGAGCCGGTCGCGGTCTAACACGCGCTGCACCTGACGCCACACTGCACTCCTCCTGCGTCGTCGCTCCGTGTGTCGCAGGTGAGCTTGGCCGTTCGACCGCGTCACTCGTTTGGGCAGCCGGGGTCTTGGCCTCGGAAGGACTGAGGCGGCAGGCTCTGCGGGGGCCGTGGCGATGCGCTTTCCTGTTCTGCTGGCTCACAGCGGCCCCGGTCGAACACTCCGCTGCATCCGACGCGACACGGCGCTGTCTTCGGCGGCTTCGCGGGGCTTTCCGTCCTTCAGCCCTCTGCTCGCGCGGCTGAGCGGGGCCGTTATACCGCGCGACAGTGCCAGTGTTGGAGGCAAAAGCAGGATGCAAAAGGAAGAAGACGTGTGGCCGCCACCGCCGATGACTCATCCCCTGCGTTCCCCTGAGCGAGCGCGGTCTTCAACATGGCCTCTCGGCGCGTCCTCACTATGGGGTGCCGTGGCCGGTTCGTCTCTGCTTGCGGCGGACCTGCTCACCCATAGGATGTTGCGGCTGAGCGGGCATCTGACGCAAGCGGTTCATGATGCGGGTGCGGTGTTCCTGTTCGTCACCCTCGCGGTGTTGTTGGCATCGT